>CAJWOS010000219.1 GCA_913044235.1 uncultured Pseudomonadota bacterium | reverse complement strand
CCTCGCCGGTGTAGCCCGAGCGCGAGATGATCGCGTCGACGCCGAAGGCGCTCAGGGCCTTGGCGTCCATGAACACCATCTGCGCGGCTTGCGGCACGTGGGCGGCCAGCACGGCGGCGGCCTCGGGGCCCTGCAGCGCCAGCAGCGCGCGGTCCTCCAGGCGGGTCACCGTGGCCTCGCCGGCCAGTTCGCGGGCGATGATGATCTGCTGGATCTGGCTGGTGCCCTCGTAGATGGGCAGCACCAGGGCATCACGCAGGAGCTTTTCCGCACCGTACTCGGTGGTGTAGCCGTAGCCACCGTGAATCTGAAGGGTCTGCCGAGCCATGTCGACTGCGGCTTCCGCCGCCATGTACTTGAGCAGAGGCGTGTTGAGCCGAGACTGCCACGCGAGGTCCTTCACCTCTCGCTCGAGCGCGCGCTTCTCCGCGGCATCTTCAGGCGGTGCATACATCAGGCGCAGGCGCTTGCGTTGGGCGAGCTCCTCCGAGAAACCAGCATCGACACAGATGGCTCGCAGGCCGACTACGGTGTTTTCCATCTCATCGATGTAGTCGGCGATCAGCTCGTGCTTGTTGATGGTCTTGCCCATGCTCACACGCTCGGCCGCATAGGCCCGCGCCATTCGCAGCGCAGCCTCACAGACCCCCAACCCCTCGAAGCCCACCGAAATGCGGGCATTGTTCATCAGCAACAGCATGAGCTTGAAGCCTTCGCCGCGCTTGCCAATCAGCTCGGCCGGCGCATTGTCGAAGTCCACTGCGACGGTGGGTGACGCGTGGTGTCCGAGCTTTTCTTCGATGCGAGACAGAGTGGCGTGCCGAACGCGATCTCCCGACGCGTCTTCCGACCAGGCTTCCACCAGGAACAAAGACAAGCCGCCGAGGCCGGCCATGGGGTCATCGCTCTCCCCCGCATCTTCTGTTCGAGCGAGAACGATGTGGTACTTGCCGTTGCCCGAGGTGATGAAAATCTTCTGCCCGGTCACGAACCACTGGCCATCTGCATTTTGCACGCCACGGGTGCGCATGGCACCCACATCACTGCCCGCTCCAGGCTCGGTGATGTCCATGCTCCCCCACTCGGCGTTCTCCACGATGTCGCGCACTGCATCTGCAAACCGACAGTCTACAATGCCGCCCGTCTCGGGGTCGACCGTCGCTGTGCCCTCGAGCGCCGAGTACACGAGCAGAGCCATCGCGATGCCCCCATGGAAGCCGAAGTGCGCCATCACTGACACATCGGCCCGTGCAAACAGCTCTCCCGACAGGAAGTAGACCATCAGCGGCACGTTCATCCCGCCGAATTCCCGTGGCACGCACATCCCATGGAGGCCGGTCTCCGCAAGTGTGTGGAAGATTTCCGTCATGGCATCAGGCAGCACCACCTCACCGTCGACCAGCTCGAGCCCCTCACGATCGATCTGGGCGGCCCGCGGAGCGATCTCTCCAGCAGCGAGCTGGCCAGCAAGACTCAAGACATCGGCGTAGACATCCCGAGCTTCCATCGTGTTGGTGTAGCCATCACCCGCGTTGGCCAGTTCCTCTGAGAACCCTTTGTATTCGACTTCCTCAGCAAGGATAGCCCAGTCGATCCAGTGGTTCACGTAGAACCGGAGATCGGGATTGTCGGCGAGAAAGTCGTCACTGATCAGGGTCATGGTTCGCTCCATCGGAAACGGGCGAGGGACGGGTTCGAAAGAGACTGCTCCGCGCGAGACGGACAAGCTCACGCGTGCGCCGCTCACGGAGGACGACCGGGTCGCCTGCCAACAATCCGTGCGACACGGAGTCCACGGCAAAGGAGCCCACAAGGGCAAGCACAAGCTCGACCAGCCAAGCTTCGGGATCGAGCTGGGGATGCACGCGTCCGGAGGCTTGCCCCGCACGAATGGCATCGGTGACCAGCGGCAGCCAGGGCCCCAGCCGATCCATCAGCCTCTGGCCGAGCGCTTCGGGACGATCGAGACTTTCCCGCAGGAGGACCCGAGCCCGGTCGGGATCGGCTTGAAAGAACGTGATGACCTCGCCAATGAGACCCTCGAAGCGGCGCGAACCTGTGGTGGCGGCAGCCAAGGCACGGGGCACGGTCTCGCGCCAGTGATCGAGCACGCTGTCGAGCACAGCGTCACGGATGTGCTCCTTGGAGGGGAACCAATGCAGCAAGGACTGCTTCCGCAGGCCCACGGCATCGGCGATGGCCTGCACCGAAGTCGCGCTGTAGCCGCGCGCCGCAAAGAGACGCGTGGCCGCGGCGACGATGCGGTCGGGGGTTTCAGACTCGACGGATGGAAGGGCCATGCACGAATGCTCAAGGGCTGGGAGGCGAGCGAGTGGTAGCGAGCACCCTACCACCTGTCAGGCATTTGCTTACCACGTGTCCGAAGATTCGACAAGGGACAAACCCACCGCTCCTCGATCGGCCCCTGAGACAGGGTACATTCCTGGCCCACCCGGAGCCCCGATGCAGGCCAGACAAACCTCCCGAATTTTGTCGACATTCGCTGTGCTTTGGTTCATGCAAGCCTGCAGCGACCCCACACCGAAGGCGTCCACCACCGCCGCAGACGACCGCACTCCTTCCGAAGGCGAAGGCGAAGGAGAAGGCGAAGGAGAAGGCGAAGGCGAAGGCGAAGGAGAAGGAGAAGGAGAAGGAGAGGGCGAAGCCGACCCCATCGTCACAGGCCAGATTGAGTATCGAGACACCCTGCTCGACGGGACACCACTGTGTTCCGGAACCATCGAGCTGTCGGGCACACAGCCTTCGACCTGTCCCGACTGCGACCTTGACTTCTCCGTCGTTTCGTCTTCCGCTTCCCCCGCTGAGTGCACCTACGGTGTGGCCGCACTCCACGCGCCCGCTACGCCGGTCACCGGGCTGCGGTTCTACAGCACCTACACCACTCCAAATGGCAGCTACTCCGACGTCACGGTCGTCACCTATGTCGTGCCCACCGAGGGGGCGGATGCCGAGGCGCAGCAGTTCATCACGTACGACGGCGCGGTCACCTCCTCCCTTGAAGCGCGGCTCGACGGCTCCGTGCTGACGCTCGCCGGCACCATCCGAGGGACCGATCTGCGACCGGGTGCCGAGTGTGGCACCCCGTTCGACGCTGGCGCTGCCCGCACTACCGAGCTGCTCTTCTCCATCGACGACGCACTGCCCTGCGACGGTTCGGTGCACGACGTCTTCACGCTCGAAGCGATGGCTGGCGATCGCATCCGCCTCGTTGTGGATACTCTCGACGGCGATAGCGCCTTCGATCCATTCGTCCTGGTGGTGGGACCAGACTCGTGCGCGCTGGCGACAGACGACGACAGCATGCCCTGCACCGCGCCCCCTACGGACTTCGCGTGCCCGTCTCTCACACTCGACGCTCCAACCGACGGCACCTACTCTGTGGTCGTCGAAAACCTTGGATCTTGCGTCGATCCAGCCGCTGGCACCTACCGCCTCCTCTCCGGGGAACAGCTTCCCACGCTCGTGGCTGACAACGCCCCATCGTGGTCTGTGGCCGCCGTCGATGGTCGGCTCACGGTCGAGTGATTCCGAAGGCTGCACACGTCCCCATGGTCCGCTCGCGCTTCGATCCCCTCACCTTCGGCGACGGAAGGCGGTAGAGTCCCGCTCCAACCCGCTCCCCGAGGTTTCGCATGTCGCGAAATTCCCCCCGGCATTTTCTGTCTCTGGCCGACCATACCGACGAAGACATCCGGCGCTATCTGTACCTCTCCCGCATGGTGAAGCTCAACCCCACCGGGTTCCGCGACGCCTGTTCCGGGAAGACCCTTGCCATGCTGTTCCTCAAGCCGTCACTCCGCACACGCGTGAGCTTCCAGGCCGGCATTTTCCAGCTCGGCGGACAGGGCCTCTATCTGGGTCCGAAAGACATTCAGTTGCATCGCGGTGAGACCATCGTCGACACCGCTCGTGTGCTGTCCCGGTACGTAGACGGCATCATGTCCCGCATGTTCTCTCATGAAGACATGCTCGACCTTGCCCGTCATGCCACAGTTCCCGTGATCAACGGACTCACCAACCACAACCATCCCTGCCAAGTCCTCGCCGACCTCCTCACCATCGATGAACGCTTCGGCCGGCTCGCGGGCTTGAAGATCGCCTACATCGGCGATGGCAACAACATGGCCCACTCACTGCTGCATGGCTGCGCCCGAATGGGGATGCACGTGGCCGTGGGTCATCCGGAGGGCTACGCCCCCGACGCCGACGTGGTGGCACGGTCTGAGGCGTTTGCCCGGCGCACCGGCGGCTCGGTCCTGGTGACCCGCGATCCCCGCGAGGCCGCTCGTGACGCCGACATCATCTACAACGACGTGTGGACCAGCATGGGTCAGGAAGCCGAAAGCCAGACCAGACTCGAGGTCTTCGGCGGATTCCAGGTCAACCGTGACTTGATGGCATGTGCTCGCCCCAGCGCGATCTTCATGCACTGTCTGCCTGCGCACCGCGGCGAGGAAGTTGCTGCCGAAGTGATCGACGGCCCGCAGTCGGTCGTGATGGACCAGGCCGAAAATCGGCTCCATGCGCAGAAGGCCATCCTCGTGCATCTGATGGGCGTTCGCTTTTGAGGCAACTGCGTCAAGTTTTGCCCCAAAGAGACCCTACCCCTTGAAGAGGATGCTCCGTGAAACGATATGGGTCGTGTTACCGTATGCGCAGGGCCGGAGGTCTGCATGACACATCCCAACCTTCGATTTCAAGCACGAGGCCACTACGAGCGTCACGTGGCGAAGCTGCATGGTGCGCTTCCAACCGACAGCACGCCAGCAGTTCGCATCTACGAGGTCTCGCCTCGGGACGGATTGCAAAACGAGTCGGTGATTGTCCCGGCAGAAGACAAGGTCGCGCTGGTGCGTCGACTTGTCGCCGCTGGGGTGCGCGACATCGAAGTCACGTCGTTCGTGAAGCCCTCCTGGATTCCGCAGCTCGCCGACGCCAAGACCGTCATCGCGAGCCTCCGAGACCTCTACACACGCGACGACCTCCGCCTGTGGGCGCTCATCCCCAATCGTCGTGGTCTCGAGCGGGCCATCGATGCAGACCTGCGCCACATCGCTACCTTCATGAGCGCCTCCGAGACCCACAACAAGAAAAACCTCAACCGCACCCGCCGTGAAAGCATCACCGGGCTCGCTGAAGTCATCGGGACCGCCAAGGAATCCGGCCAGACCGTTCGCGCCTATCTTTCCACGGTCTTCGGCTGCCCATACGAAGGCGACGTCAACATCGAAGACACCATCGCTCTCTCGCTCGACCTCCTCAGCCTGGGTGCCGACGAGATCGCGCTCGGAGACACCACGGGTATGGGCAATCCGGGTCAAGTGGTCGAGGTCGTGCGTCGACTCACCGATGCCGGTGTGCCAGTCGAGCGGATCGCCTTGCACATGCATGACACCCGCGGAACGGCGCTGGCCAATGTCCTTGCCGGTTACCAGGTCGGCGTGCGCACGTTCGATGGCTCCGTAGCAGGGGTGGGTGGCTGCCCCTACGCCAAGGGGGCCAGCGGCAACGCCGCCTCCGACGACCTCGTCAATCTCTTTGAGGCCATGGGCGTCCACACCGGGATTCAGATCGATCGCCTCGCTGCGGCGGGTGTGTTCTTGGCTGAACGGCTCGGTCGCCCCCTTCCCGGTCGCTACCACCAGTTCCACATGGGCTCCAGCAGCGACGACGACGCCCAAAGCCAAAGCGCATAGGCCCGTCCATTGAGCACGCAAGCCTTCCTCAAGGTCGTCTCTGGCGCCCGACAAGGCCTCAACATCCCGCTGAACCAGTCGGAACCGCTGGTCATCGGGCGCAAAAATGGCGAGCTCCTCCTGGACGACCCGCTGGTCAGCGGAACCCATGCGCAACTCGTCTTCCGCAACGATGGCTGGGTGGTGCAGGACCTCGGCTCCACCAACGGCACGATGATTGATGGACGCTTAGTTCGAGATGCACAGCTCCGCCCCGGCGCCGAGCTTGCCATCGGGAGCCATCGACTGGTCTTGTTTGTCGGACTGGAGCAGGAAGAGCGAGAGCTCCAGTCGCCGGAGTCCACCGCAGACATCGCTTGGCTGATGGACGAAGAGCTGGTCGAGCAGCAACCCACGAGCGACAGCACCCTGCCTCCGGCCGACGTCATCGATCAGGACCTGCGCCTCCCTCCGGGTCTGCAGGCGCTTGTCGAAGTGATTGCTGGAGAAGATGCCGGCACGGTGCACCGATTTGCTCGCGGCAACATCACCATCGGTCGCAAGTCGGGTGAGGTCCCCCTGTCCGACATCGAAGTGTCCCGGCGCCATGCCGTGATCGAAGTCTTCGGTCGACGCATGCTCTTCCTGCGCGATCTCGGCTCAACCAATGGCACGTACCACAACGGCCGACGGATCTCCGTGGCTCGCCTGCGCACCGGTGACACCATCGGCATCGGTCGCAGCGTGTTGAAGCTGCAGATCGCCCGTTAGTTCTGCGGCGGCGCGATGCCCGCGCACCGAATTGCAGACCAATTTCGCGCCGGGGACTCATCTCTGGATTGCTCCATTCCGTTCCCACCGGTGAACGTCCTGGAGGCACCATGGACCCCACTGCAATCACTCTCGTCGCTATGCTCACCGGTGGCGCTTTCAGCTGTCTCGCCGCGCTGTACATCACGATGCCGTACCCGAAGGTGATGGTGCACGGCAAAGTGAAGCTCCCTGCCTTCCCTGCCAGCGCGCTTCGACCCAACCGACAGACCATTCTCACAAAGCGTATGGCTGCGTAGGCTTCGCGCTCCGACCCCGTAAACCCGGTCGAAGCCGTCACGCAAGGGGTTCTCGTGTGTGGGGAGTTGCACCGGTCCATACCAGCACCGCGGCCTTGCAGGCGGCGAGCGCCACGAATCAGCGCAGCTGGTCAGCCGCCCATCGCTTCCAGGCCGAAAGCTCCTCTTCTGCGCTTCGCCCTTCTTCGTAGGAGAAGCCCGCGACCTCGCGAAACGCCAGCACTGCAGATGACTGCACAGACGTGTCGTCGTCGTCGAGCGCCCGCAGCAGCACAGGAATGGTCTCTCGGCCGCCGATGCAGCCAAGAGCCGCGATGTAGTGGCGACGCACCCAGAGGCTGGCCCCCCGATAAAAGTTGGCGCGAGAGCGAAGCGCCCGGTCGAGGGGATCAATCGCTGAGCGGTCTCCCACCTTGCACAAGGCCTCGGCGGCGCCGGCCCGCACGATGACAGCCGGGTCTTGAAGCCGGGCGATCAGGATATCGCTGGAGCGGGTTTCTCCCAAGTCTCCCATCGCCTGAACCGCTGCCGCCCGGATGGCGGGCTCGGGATTCTCCGACAGCTGCAACAACAGCTCACGCGCCTGGTCGCCCTGCACCTTGCCGAGCGCCCGAATGGCCACCCATCGCTTCCGGGTGTCGCCGGAGTCTTCGAGGGCCACGCGAGACACGACACCGATGTCGGTCGCGCCCGCGGCAACGAGTCGCTCAAACGCCTCCATACGGGCCTCTTCGGGGAGATCGGCATCCGACGCCTGTGCGAGGTCCTGCACCGGACCGGCCCAAGCAGTGAGAGACAAGAAGAGAGCAGCGAGATTCATGCACGCACCAGAGCCACGCGAACAACTCCGAGCAAGAACACCACCACGATGGGCGATACGTCCAGGCGACCTGGGGCGAGGCGTGCCCAGATCGAGCGGATGGGCCACTGAAGCGGCTCAGTGACGAGGTCGGTAAACCGACGGGGGCTGCGCTCGGCATCCTCTTGAACCCAAGCCAGCAGCACGTCGACAACGACGACCACCAGGTACAGTTCAATCGCAAGAATCACCGGATACACAAGCACTCCACGACAGGGGCAGCGCTGCCATCCACCAGCGCGCGCCGTCGACTTCGCCCGTAGCGTAGCGCGAGCGAGCTCCGAGCGTCAGAATTCGTAGGCGATGCGAGTCTGCAGGGTGAAGAACTTGCCATCGGACCGAAGACCGAGGTCTTCGAGCGGTACACGGTTGGAGACCCGCGCATAGGCCGACTCGACCGAAAAGAGAATGTGCTCGTGGAAGCGATGCTTCACGGCAAGGTCAAACTCGTAGCCGAGCTCCTGCGCCAGCGACTCGTTGGCCGGGTCCTCGCACTGCACACCATCCGAATCCTGGCATCGAATCCGAGAGCCATCGGGCTTGTGCGGCCAGGCCAGCAGATACGCACCCACGATTTCCCAGTTGTCCATGGGACGGATGGTGACATTGGGGAAGATGTAGGTAGAGTTCCAGACGCCGCCGTTGCTCCAAAGAGCGTAGGCCTCTGTGCTCCAGGTGCGCTGGGTCACGCGTGCCAGGATCTCGTCGTAGAGCAGGAGGCCCACGTTGAAGTCCGGGTGAAGGGCACGGCCCGTGAAGTTCTTGTCGGCCACGTTTTCGTCGCCACCGGAGAATCCGGCATCAAACATCAGCTGGTACGCCCGCCGCTTGTAGCCAGCTCGAGCCGCCCATCCCCAGATGTTGACGTCTTTGTAAAGGGGATTGCTGAGCTTGCTGGCAGGATCGTAGGTGCCCGGCAAGGCGAGCCCACTCGTCTGACCGCGAATGTTGACCACTTCACCTTCCAGGTAAATCCCCCGGTGCAGGAACTGGGTGTAGGCATCGAAGATGCGGACGCGGCTGTTGGTCTCTTCATGTCGCCGGTCGATGACGTAGGCACCAAGCGTAAAGTCGCCGGTGGAGCCGAACATGTTGATGTCTTCGCCCTTGTAGATGGCCACGTAGACCATCTCCCATGCATCGTCGGTGTTTTCGCCGAACCAAACATCCGACCGGTTCGAGGCGGTGCGCGCCTCGTCCACATAGTCGTGGTCCTCGTCGTGGATACCGTCCATGCCCGCCTGGTTGGTGGCCTGATCGATGTTGTCACAGTCCGGGTTGTACTCGGGCATCTCATTGGTGATGCGGTCACCCGACGCGTTCTCGAGTGAGCAGGTGTAGCCATAGTGCTGATGGAGTGGGTCTTCCACCAACCGGTCCACACCGACAGCGGTGAAGAAGGGAATGTCGGAGGGCTTGCGACCGAGGATGGTCTGGACCAGAGCGATCGGCTTAGTGGCAAAAATGATCCGGTCGAAGGTCGACCCGAAGTGGTTCTCGCCGAAGGTGTCATCGAAGCCGTTGCCGTCATTCGACAAGATGCCCATGCCCCAGTTCGACTCCTGGCGCCCCACCTTCACCACACCCACGGGGAGCTGGAACTCCATCCAGGCCCGCTTGATCATCACGGAGTTGGTGGACCGCTGAAAGAAGTCCTGCTCCATGCCGCTCATGTGGGTGTACGAAGGGTCTTGCGTGAAGACCGACGCGGGCATGAGCGACGCGTTGTCGCCCCACACCACATTGTCGAGCAGGTCGGCCATCATGAAGAATTTGGCGCGGTCCTCGAAGTTCAACTGAGGCTGAATGCGGAGCCGGTGCGTAAGAAACGAACCGCTGCCCTCCTTCTTGAGCGCATCTTCCATCGGGTTGAAGCGGTACCCGCGCACCCGATAGTAGCCTTCGAGCTCGAAGTCCCAGTCATCTTCAGCCGCTTGGGCGGTCGACATCCACCCGCTTGCGAGCGCTGCCACCAGTGAAAGCATCATGGGGTCCATCCATTCGATGCGGAAGCGCCAGCCCGGTGGCGCCGGCAGTCCCCGACCCCACGAGCGTGCCTTCCAGCGAGTCTCAGCCGCCGCAGGGAGCGAGGCAGTTATCGGGGAACTTCACGCTGTCGTAGCCGACCGAGATGTTGCCGATGTTGATCGAGTCGGCGTAGATCGTGACGCGGGTGCGCCCCATCAAGATGTGGCTGCCCGCTCCATCCGACACGTAAGCATCGATGTTCCACTCGCCCGGCGGGATGTTGACCGCCACCCACAGGCCGTCTTCGGACGTCTCGGGCTGATCGCGCGTGGGGAAGTTTTCCACGAAGTACTTCACCACGGTGTTGCCCGACAGGTTGCCCGCATCGTTGGAGACCACCACCTGGGCGCCCGTAACGGGATCACCATTCATGTCGAAGACCGTGCCGGCTGCCGTGCCCTTGGCCGGGTCGGGACTGATGCCGAGGATGCTCGGAATCAGCTGGTAGGTGGTCTTGGAGACCGAGTTGTAGTTCTCTCCCACGCTGCTGTCGGTGTAGGCCGACACCATGTGGGCTTCGAACGTGGACTTGGTGTCATCGAGATCAGGGTCGGTCGACGCCTTGTACGTGATGGGCTGACACACCAACGTGTTGCCCCCCGACAGGTTGCCGGAGAAATCAGAGGTCATGGTGACGTCGGGAACACCCGAGACCTCATCGGCGAACCAGATCTCGACGGTGGCCTCTCCCACGCCTTCTTCGGTCTCGAAGTCTTCCACAAGTGCGTTCACCGGGCGCTCGACCACACACGATGCGTCGGGACTCGGCTGCGTGAGCCAGCCCCCCGCAGCGTCGAAGCCACCTTCGAAGCCCGTGAAGTCGCCCACCGGCGAAGCCGTAGTGTTGATGAAATCTTCAAAGGTCGCCGGACCCCCACCATCGCCACCATCACCGCCTGCGGCACCGGAGTCGCCCTCGCTACCGCCGCCCTTGTCTCCGCCGCTGCAAGCGGCCGTGATCACCAGGCTCAGGCCCAAGGCCCACATCGTCCAGGAACGCATCGTCTTCTCCTCCACTCGGACTGGACGCTCGCTTGCATGTTCTTCGCGCGCGCGCATCGAGCCGGTCTTCAGCGACCGCCAATAGACGGTGGAGGGACCTGTTGTCAAGCGCTCCAAAGGCACATTGCGGCGACCACCCCCCGGAACGACCGCGCAGCAGAGGTACGCGGGCCTGCTGCAGCTCAGAGCACAAGCTTCTCACGAACATCGGCGCTGTACAGAGGTTCCAGCTGCTCCGCCACCGCTTCGAGGATGTCCGGGTCGCCCACGGGCAGGGTGGGACGGAGAATGAGAAACAGGTGGCCTCGATCGCCGCCTTTTCGACGCAGCCCCCGACCCTTCAACCGCAGGC
>CAJWOS010000218.1 GCA_913044235.1 uncultured Pseudomonadota bacterium | reverse complement strand
GATCCGATCGAACATGGCTCGCGCAGAGTCGGCGTTGGAGTCGGCCACACTCAGCCCCTGACACACGGGGCAGCGTAGGCCCTTCGCCACCAACCGACTGCGCAGCCGGGCGGTCTCCTCATCCGGAGGCTCCAGCGCCGGCGGCTCGGTCAGCGGCACCGCCGACTCGGCGTCGGGCGACGCAGACGGGGTGTCGTCCGCAACGGCATGGTGCGGAACGACCGACGCCATCCAGGGAATCAGCATGGCGAGCGCGGCAGCTCGGATCCAGCGGGCGGACTTCACAGCATCGGCTCCAACGTGGCGCTGATCTCACCAAACGACACCGGTCCGCTCACCTTGCGGACGATTCTTCCGTCAGGGTCGACGAAGAAAGTCTCGGGCACACCCGAGACACCATAGTCGATCGCCACCCGTTGAGCGGGATCGTAGAGCACAGGAAAGGCATGCCCCTCCCGGTCAAGGAACCGCGCTGCATTCTCCGGATCGTCCGAAAAGAGCACGCCATAAAAAGCCACCCCCTGTGGACCATAGGTGCTGGCCGCCTGCACCAAGTGGGGGTGCTCGATCTTGTATGGCTGGCACCATGTCGACCAGAAGTTGAGCACGACAGGTTTGCCCCGAAGGTCCGCAAGGTCGACCTTTTGTCCGTCGGTTCCGAGGATGGTCATCGAAAACACCGGCGCATCTCGCCCTTCCAAGGCGTTCGAAACCCCGCGGGGATCCGAGCCGAATCCCGTCGCGAGAATCGCAACGAGGGGTGCGGTCAGCACGAAACCACCCGCCAGCACCTTCCAGTTGACAGCCATCCGTTACTTCCCTGGCGCGGCACTGACCGGCGCAGGGACTGACTTCGCAGCTGCGCGCGCTCTCGACCGAGATGGCCATACTGCCACGACGGTACCGATGAGCATGAACGCTCCCCCCACCCACAGCCACATGACCATTGGATGAATCATCACATCCAAACTGGCGGTCTTCGCGGTGGGGTCGACGTTGATGAGACTCAGGTAGAGGTCTTCGGTCAGTCGCGACTTCACCACGGGTGTACCGATGGGCGTGCCCATTTTCTTGTAGTGGTTGAGGCGCGGTTCCAGCACTCCAAGCGACGCCCCGTCACGCGAAACCTCAAACCGAGCCTTCAGGCTGGTGCGGTGCGGTTGTTCTTCCCATGCGCTTCCCAGGTAGGCGAGCTCGTAGCCGGAGACTTCGGCCGACTGGCCCTCCACCAAGGTGATGGGGGTCTTGGTCTGGTACGCCATGGACGCGGCATGAGCGACAGCGATGGAGATGACCCCAACGTGAACCACGTAGCCGCCGAAGCGTCGCCGTGCGCGCGTCACCACCGCCCAGGTCGCGATGCCGAGCCCCTCACCCCGCGCTTTGGACCGCGCCATCGCAGGTGCAAAGATCTCCCGCATGGTGGTCGCGAACGCAAAACCGGCGAGGCCAAATGTGAGCAGTGGCCAGAACTGGGTAATGCCGAGCGCTACGCTCAGTACCACCGCGAGAACGCCTGTCCCCAGGGGGATGATAAGGCGCTTGACCGCAGATCCGGTCGCCCCCGACCCCCACGGCAAGGCGGGGCCCACTCCCATCAAGAACAGGATGGCCACGCCAAGCGGCGCCCCCATCCGGTCGAAGTAGGGCTGACCAACGCTGATCTGGGTCTCGGTGACCGCCTCATTCAGGAGCGGGTATACCGTGCCCAGGAGCACCATGAACGTGAATGCGGTGAAAAGGAGGTTGTTGGCCAAAAAGGCGAGATCTCGACTCGCCCCCATGGCCAGCGGTCGCTCGCCCTCCCCGAGCGCATCCAGCCGGAACGCCATCAGCAGCACACAGAAAATCGTGGCGATGGCAAGGAAGCCGAGAAAGACCGGTCCGATGGGGGACTGGGTGAAGCTGTGCACCGAGTTGAACACGCCGGAGCGGGTCATGAAGGTGCCGAGCAGAGTGAGGAGGAACGATGCAAACACCAGCGCCAGGGTCCAGCCCTTGAGCTGGGACTTGCGCTCCATCACCATGGCGCTGTGCACAAAGGCGGTCGCGGTAAGCCATGGCAGGAAGCTCGCATTCTCCACGGGGTCCCACGCCCACCAGCCGCCCCAGCCAAGCACTTCATAGCTCCACCATCCCCCCAGAATGATGCCGACCGAGAGGAAGCCCCACGGGATGAGCATCCAACGGCGCAACAGGCGGGTCCACGCAGCGTCCAAGCGGCCCGCGAGCAGAGCCGCAGCACCCATCGCAAAGGGAATGGTCATCCCCACGTAGCCGAGGTACAGCATCGGCGGATGAACCACCATCAGGATGTGGTTCTGGAGCAACGGATTGGGGCCGGGCCCATCGGTGGGAACCGGCGACATTGGAGAGAACGGATTCGCCACGCCAGCGATCAGAAATGTGAAGAAGACCCCCACCCCCATCGCCACCGACAAGGCCCAGGGTGTGAGGTCGGGGTACTTGCCGCGCGTGTTGTAGGCAAGCCCCATCACACACAGCGCCAGCACGAAGCCCCAGAGCAGGATCGATCCGTTCAACGACGACCAGAGGCTCACGATGGTGACCCACGTGGGCGTGTTCAAGCTGCCGACCTCCGCCACGTACGACACGCTGAAGTCGTGTGTGAGGAGCGCAACTTCCATCAACAACGTGGCCAGGACCAACGAGCAGCCGAACACATAGGCCGCCACGCGCGTGGTTCGCAGAGCGCTCGCACTGCCACGAATGGCCGCAACGGCGCCAGTGATGGTTCCGACCGAGCAAGCGGCCAGGGCGAGAAGCACGGCTCCTCGTCCCAAAATTGAGATCACAGATCCTCCACCGTTCGGTACAACTGCTTTCGTTCGTCGGCCGACATGCCGTCTTCGGGTGCCTTGTACTCGTTGGAGTGCTTCACCATGAGACGCTCAGACGTGAACGTGCCTGAAGGTGTCATGGTGCCCTCTACCACTACCCCAATCCCTTCACGAAACATCTGTGGAGGCGCGCCGGAGCACTCAACAGGCACCTCCTGAGAACCATCCGTGATGATGAACTCAAGGTGACTCTCATCGGGCCGCCAGTCCACAGTGCCTTCCTTCACCACGCCACCGAGTCGAATGGTCGAACCGATGGCCTTGTCTCCCGCTTCCCGAAGCTGTCCAACATCCCAGTAGTAGACGAGATTTTCACCCATATTCCCGAAGGCGATGAACCCCAGGGCCGATGCGGCGACCAACAGCGTCACGACCAGAAACACCCGCCGAGTCCCCTGCGCAGAGGGGTTGGCAGTCGTCGCACTCATGTCGACCCTCCCACGCCGCCATCGGTCCGCGACGCAGGGCCGCTACCTCTCGACGCAAGCAGCGCACGTACAGCCAGTCCCACAACCACCACCCAAGTGGCCGCATAGACCACGATGACGTAGCCCCAGGCCCCGTCTACCATTCCACTGCCAACCTGTGATTCGTCCATCAGACTTCCTTTTCCGCCAGAGACAGCTCGGCGGGGAGCGCCGGAAGGTCAGGCGCAGTCGCCTCTGCCTGCACAGTTGCCAAGATGGTGCGCCACCGAATCACACAGATGGCGAGAGAAATGAAGAGCATCGCAAACGCTGCGATCCGAAGGGGCATGACCATGGTGCTGTCGACCGTTTGCGGAGAGGACCACTCCTGGTGCAGTGAGCGCCACCACTTCACGCCAAAATACACCACCGGAACGTCGACAAAGGCAACGATGGTCGCAATTGCGGTGACCGTGAGCCGTCGCTCTGGATCACTCACCACCCGGCGTACCACGAGCACGCCCACGAAGAGCACCAACAGAATGGCTGAGGTGGTGAGTCGGGGATCCCAGTCCCAGTAGTAGCCCCAGGTGGGCTTCGCCCACATGCTGCCTTGAAAGAGCAAGAGAGCCGTGAGGACCACGCCGGTCTCGGCCGTCGCCTCGACTGCGGCATCCCAGCCGTATCGACCCGTCCACAGCGCCCCAACAGCCGCAAAGAAGCTGAGGGTGAGGGTCACGAGGGCCACCCATGCGGTCGGAACGTGCGCATACAGGATGCGTCCGGCCTCGCGCATCATCGCTTCTTCCGGCGCCATGAACAGTCCCATGCCATGCCCGATAGCGAGCAGCACGAAACCGATGGCGAGCAGGCCGTGTTCCCAGCGCATGGGTTCTCCTCATAAGACCGGGAGCTAACCGAACGTCCCACGGAGGGCACGCGAACACCCCTCGGAAGACGCAGGACTCGCCTGGGCAGCCCCGGCAGCGCACCCATCCGCCCCATAGTCTTCCATTCCCTGTCGCCGCTCGCAGGCACCTCGAACACGACTCATGCGTCGATGACCCTCGGGAACAAAGCGCCACACACCGACCAGTACAGAGCATTGAAGGCCGCCAGGAGCTTGAGCCATGATGGCACCTGGTTCATCGCATCTCCGGTGAGCAGGAGCGTGGTGGCTTTCACCGCCGCGAGCAGGCATGGCACCAACAGGGGGAAAAGCAGCAACGGAAGCAACAACTGTCGATTGTCGAGGCGTGCAGTAAGGCCGGCATACAGCGTGCCAGGAGCGCTCACACCCGCCGTACCGAGCACCACCACTACCAGGTACCATGCCGGCGAGCCGGCCAGTCCCGCATCAAACAAAGCAAGCATCGGAATCGTAATGACCAAAGCGAGCCCAATCAGCTGCAGAGTGTTCGATAGAGCTTTTCCATAGAACAGCGCAGCTGGCTCAACCGGCGCAAGAACCAGCCCCTCCAAGGCACCGGCTTCGACTTCAATCTGGAAGCTCTGCCCCAACAGCAGCGTGGACGACAACAGCACCGCGAGCCACAGGTATGCCCCCGCATGGGTGCGCAGGACTTCCGTGTTGGGCCCGACCGCGAAACTGAACAGCAGCAACACCGTGACCGCAAAGCTCGCGAGTGCAAACCCGCGAGCCCGTGCTCTCCACTCGATCAGGAGGTCTTTTTTCAAGACCAACACCACCTGTCGAAGGGCACCGGGCAAGCGATGGTGAGCGCCGCTCACGAACGCTCCCCCGCCGTGGCTTCAAACGCCGGAGCCTCAGGATGCAGGGTCGACCATGCGCGCTCGACATCCCGCGCAGGCCCACGCCAGCGAGGCACTCCCTCCCCCAACAGCAGGGCGCGGTCGCAGATGGCGGCCGCCCGCCGGAGCTGGTGGGAAGCGATGATGACGGTGCTCGGGAGGGCCGCGATGATGCGCGCGATCTCGTCGCATCCGGTGGGGTCGAGCGCCGCGAAGGGCTCGTCGAGCAAGACGAGCTCTGGCTGCTGCAAGAGCATCACTGCGAGCTGCAGACGCTTGCGCATCCCCGCCGAAAACGCGCGGAGCGGATCTCCACGCGCCGGATCGAGTCCCACCCGGCGAATCAACACATCGAGGTCGCCCACGGTCCATCCGCCGAGCTGCGCCATGACGCGCAGGTTGTCGCGCGCATCGAGGTCTTCATAGAGTCCAGCGTGATGGGACAGGAGCGCGAGTCGCCGACGCACGCGAGTGGGGTGCTGGGAGGGATCGAGCCCAAACAGCGACAACGACCCGTGGCTGGGGCGCAGAATGGTGGAAATTACCCGCAGCAGCGTGGTCTTCCCCGAACCGTTTCCACCCACCAATAGCAGACGCTCGCCCGCATTGAGGCGCAGGCTGACGCGCGCGAAAGCCCAGCGGGAACCGAACCGACGAGACAGATCGCCGCAGACCAGCACTGGTGAGGCATCGGACATGGCGCTGCTGTAGCCGGGTCTGACCACGCAAGCCCGCCTCGACGTGCCAGAAGTGGTCCATGCACCCACCACCACTCGGACCGCTCGCAGGCCCTCCCCCTTGTTCCCGAACCGAATGGACTCCATCATCGCACCGCTGTGTCGCTGTTCCGACCTGCGGAAGCCATCCCTCATCTCCCGCTGCAGCCCTCGACCGTAGGAGCGCCTGTGCCCATTCCCCCCATCGTGGCCGACCTTGTCCGCGACCTGTTCGCGCATCCCCCCACCCTCGCCATCCTCGGCGCCACCACACTGCGCCACCGCGCCGCCTACAGCGTGCCGGCCTATCTTCAGCATCACGGTGCCACCATCTTGCCCGTCAACCCGCGGTATGCGGGTCAAGCCATTCTCGACCGCACCTGCGCATCATCGGTCGTGGAAGCCATCGAAGCACTTCCGGCCCACGCGCCCATCGATGCCGTGGTGATGTTCCGTCGATCGGAGGCCGTCGCCGACCACCTCAGCGATCTGCTCGACGCAGGACCCACTGTGGTGTGGATGCAGCTGGGCATCCGGAGCGATTCCGTGGCGAACGTGCTCGAACAGCACGGAATTCAGGTGGTGCAAGATCGCTGTCTCAAAGTGGACCATGCGAGGGTCTTGGGGTTCTGAACCGCGACTGCACGTCAGTCTGCTGTCAGCCGGACCGGCTCGAAGACGAGGGCGGGCGTATGCGCGAGTCCTCGGATGTATGGCTCCCTGCCCACCTGCACGAGCGATCCAAACAGCGCCGGCACGCTGCCCCGCAACACGATGGTGGGGAGCGGATGCACCCGCTCTCCACGAAGCACCCTCCATCCGCATCCCACCAGCTGCATCCGACCGGAATCCGGCTCCACCTCGATCGTGTGCCAGTGCCTCACCAGCACTGCATCGTCACTCTCCCGCAGCAGCCGATCCAGCGAGCGCCCCCCCCGCGAAACGCGGAGGTTTCCTGGCTGGGCGCCTGGCCCCAACCATCGCCGACGCTGCAGTCCCCCCTCGAGCAACGGCAACGGAAGGGTGGCCTGCCCATGCCGATCGAATGGCAGGGAGCCCACACCACGGGAGACCCACGGGTCGCTCCAAATCGTGAGACGACTCGACAGTCGCTGGGTGCGCAGCGGGAGCGCGACGAGCGCGCGCACCAGGGGCGGGCCTGCGCTCGGATGTACGATCATTCGCACGGGAGCATCGGGTAGCCGTGTGGGTTCCGCCAAGCGCAGCATCGCCAGCTGCCCAAGCATTTCGGTCCACTCCGAGGGGCGGGGCAGATCGATCCAAAACCGAGCGCTGCGGCGCATCACTCCGTGGTCCGTGTGTACATCGACATCCACGCGCGTGTGCCGGACCGCGACCAACCCCCCATCCGTACGAGCCACCGCCTCCGCCCGCGTTCGTGCAGTGATGGCCACCGTTGCAGTCGCTGGACGCGAGATGGCCTCGGCATACCCAAGCAGCACATCACTCTCGGGCCGGACCAGGGTCGGATCGGTCAGGGACAGCCCATCGAATGGCCCCACGGGCGCTGGCTCCAGCCGTGACGACACCGGCGCGCCGAACAGTTCTGGCGCTCCTCGCTCCATGAATGTGCGCACCGAGGACAGCTCTGAGCGCACCTGCTCATCGCTCAGATCGGTGGTGGACAAGGTGCTAGTCCGGCCACCTCGCGCGACCTCGGCCTCAAGCCGTCGCTCGCTCCGCCGGCCTACCGATGATGCCCCATTGGCCTCGCAGCAGACCGACGTGGTGGTCTCTCGGACCGACCGCAGACCCACGGCATCGAAGCCCGAAGACAGCGCCTCTGTGCGCCATCGCATCGTACGCCGGGCGAGCCTGGGCGCATCGGCAATCGCAGGCGACGCCGAGCCATCCGCTTGATCAAGCTCCCCCATCCGGCCCCTCCACCAGACAACCGGGTAGCGCGATCGCAGGCAGCCCGGAGTCCACAATAAGGCTTGCGCCGAGTGGCCCGGTCACCACCGCTCGAGACGTCCGAGGAGCGGCTTCCGCGAAGGTCAACCGCTCGATCGAAGACCGCGGAATCCGAAGTCGACTCCCCGCACGCAGCGCTCGATGGGAGTCCTCCACCTCGACCCGCCCATCGTCCACCTCAAGCAGAATGGCCTGTGAGTCGCTGAACCGAATCCGCGCACGGGAGATCCGCACCAGGTTGCCCCCCGAACGCTGCACAGACGCACCCACAGCCGATGCAGCCAGACGAACCTGCCGAGGCAGGGGCATCGGCTCGGTGTTCCAGGCCACTCGACGCATCCATTGACCACTCCAGGCTGCCGAAGCGGCTTCTGCGCCCGTGTCATCGATCGCCGGAAACCCCTGCCAAGGGCCTTCCTCAAATGGGGTTTGCCACCCCGCCCGGCCGGCAGCCAGTGCCACGAGGAGCGCCACTTCCGCGTCGAGCACCACGGTGCGTGCATCCGACGATGGCGTCACGGCTGTGCCTTGTGCAGTCACGGCCTGCCCAATGGCCATGACCTCTCGCTGAATCGCATCGCCGTCGGGCGAGTCGAAGAGGGCGGAGCTCGCGGTGCGACGAATCCGGGTGCTGCCCGAGGCAGTGGGAAAGACGGCGTCGAGCGACAGTCGGCCCCACGAGCTCATCGCTCGCACCAGTCGGCCATCGGCGAGAATCCAGAGACGGTCATCGACCACCTGCTCCCACACCGCCTCAACGTGCTCGGGCACACGCAACGACACCCCATCGATGACGAACGCCAGCGCAGCGCCCACCACATCTACAGCGGGAGCGGGCGCCATCCGTTCCGGTACGCGAACCGGGATGAGGGCGGTGGATGGCGCTTCGCCATCAGCGAGGGGTTCAACCGCGGGAATGCCGACCCGGCTCAGGAGGAGCGGAAGGGTGTCATCTTCGGTGCGATTCGAGGCCGCCTCGCGCGTCTGGGTACCGGACACCACCCGAGCCACGGCGCCATGTGTGACGTCCTGTCGCACCGCCGGTCCGAAGCGGTCGCGGGACAGCACGAGTGTGTTTCGGCGCTGCAGCATCAGGCTGACAGTCGGCTCCGCGGCGGCCCCCATCGCCCGCACCGCAGCCAGCACGGCCCCTTCCGAGACTCCTGTCCCCGAAAGCACTTCCGACACGGGAATCACCGGCTCCGGCTGCAGCTTGGGACAGCCGGCAAGAGACACTGCCGCCAGCCCCGAAACGCCCTGAATCACCCCGCGACGGCTGGGACCTGCGTGCCTCATGGCGCTCCATCCTTCTGCTCAATGCGCTGCATCCATGCGCGTCCCGAATCGAGGTACCACGCCACGGTCTCTGCCAGTCCGTCGTCGAGGCGCCGAGTCGGAGCCCATCCCAGCTCGGTCCGAATCCGTGTGTTGTCGATGGCATAGCGCCAGTCATGACCCGGACGGTCGCTCACCAGCTCGATGAGCGACTGCGGACGTCCCAGGACTTCCAGGATCCGACGGACGATCCAGAGGTTGGTCCGCTCGCTGTTGCCGCCGATATTGTAGATCCGCCCCGCCGGTGCTCGCTGCAATACCGCAAGCAGCGCAGCACAGTGGTCATCGACATGAATCCAGTCCCGCACGTTCATGCCCGTCCCGTACACCGGCAACTGCTCCCCACGGTACGCCTTCAAGATCATCACTGGAACAAGCTTTTCAGGATACTGGTACGGCCCATAGTTGTTCGAGCATCGGGTGATCACCACAGGCAGTCCGTAGGTGCGGTGGTAGGCCAGTGCGAGCTGATCCGCGGCGGCCTTGCTCGCGGAGTACGGACTGCGGGGATCGACCGGCGTTTGTTCGCTGAAGGGCGGATCATCGTCGCCGAGGTGCCCATACACCTCATCCGTTCCGATCTGTACGAACCGTCGGACACCACGGTCGCGAGCAGCGTCGAGCAGCACCTGCGTGCCAATCACATTGGTGTGCACAAAGACCGCCGGTCCGTCGATGCTCCGGTCCACATGACTCTCCGCGGCAAAGTGCACCACTTCGTCCACCCCTCCCCCATGCGGCCCTTCACGGAAGACGGCACGCACCACGGCACCGTCTGTGATGTCACCCCGCACAAACGCGAAGCGAGGGTTGTCCCAAACGTCTGCGAGTGTGGCCCGGTGCCCGGCATAGGTGAGTGCATCCAAGACGACCACGCGCCGGGTGGGGTCACTCGAGAGCAGGTGCCGCACAAAGTTGCTGCCGATGAAGCCCGCACCGCCGGTAACGAGTGTGGTGGTCGGAGAGGTCACGAAAGCTCCTCGAGGAAGGTCACGAGCACAGTGCGCGCACCAAGCTGCCCACCACATGCTCACAGTCAGCCTTGCTCATCCGATGGTGGATCGGCAGACAGATCGTGTCGAGGCTGCATCGACGGGTGACTGGCAGTGCACCATCGGTCACATGGTCGCGATACAACGTAGAGGTGGTGGGGGTGGGGTAGAAGTACCGTCTTGCCAGGATCCCCTCCTGCCGGAGCGCCTCGAGCAGCCCGTCTCGATCCACCGGTGCGTCCGGATGCACCCGCACCGGGAAGTAGGCGTGGTTGTGGGCGCCGACCTTGGGGAAGATCAGGTCCGGAAACACCTGCAGCAGGCCTGTCTCACGGGGAAGCACATGGAGATAATACCGAGCAACCCGTGCACGAGCAGCGATGGCCGCATCGAGCCCGCGCAAGTTGAGCAGCCCGATGGCCGCTCGCAGCTCGTCCATCTTCCCGTTGGTGCCAAAGCAGAACTGCTCTTCGCGGGAAAGCCCAAAGTTTCGACGCCGCTTCAGGCGGTCGATCCACGATGCATCTCCGGTGATGGCACCGCCTTCAAGCGTGTTGTACACCTTGGTGGCATGAAAGCTGTACACGTTGAGGTCGCCGAGCCGCGAACACGGCTGACCGGGCGTTCGGACACCAAATGCATGGGCCGCATCGTAAATCAGTCGCAGCCCGTGTCGGTCACACAGCGCGCGAAGTCGGGTGTGGTCACACAAAAAGCCGTAGGTGTGCACGCCCACAATGGCAGTGGTGCGGTCTGTGATCGCCGCCTCGACTGCGTCTGGATCCAGGCAGAAGTCCGGCCCAATATCTGCGAAGACCACCTTGAAGCGTGGATTTTCGAAGAATAGATTCCAGGTTGCCGGAAAGCTGAACGCCGGCACGATGACCTCCCCGTCGTCTATCGACTCGAGAAATGCCATCTCGAGAGCGACGGTCGCGTTGGTCACGAGCGCGACCGCACGGGCGTCGAGGTAGTCCGTGAGCTTCTCGCTCACGA
>CAJWOS010000217.1 GCA_913044235.1 uncultured Pseudomonadota bacterium | reverse complement strand
TTGCGATCTCGGCGTTGCGCTCCCAGAGCACCACCCGATGCCAGTCGGTCTCGGAAGTCCAAGCATCACCGCTCTTGACCGCGCGATTGGTGGCGAGGCTGAGCTGACAGACCGCTCGACCGTTGGATGTGCTTCTGGATTCGGGGTCCTGGCCCACGTGGCCGACCAGGAAGACATGATTGATTCCGCGCATGAAATGCTCCGTTTCGTGGTTTGAAGCCTGCTGACTGCAGGCTTGCCACACCGATGCATCCCGCGTGCCGGTGGATGATGCGCTGAAGCGGACAGGGGGGGGGCGGCGACAACCGGCAGACGGCGACAACTGGCTCAGGTGCTGGAGATCCCGGCCCACCATGCTTCGGCGCGCAGCAGTCGGTCGGGGGTGCCGGCGTCGAACCACTGTCCTCGGTGGTGCCATGCGCGCACGCCGTCGGGCATCAAGCGCCGAACCAGCGCAGGCATGTCGCAGGGGGTTCCATCCAGGTGGTTCTGCAGCGCCTGGTGTGTGAAGACATATAGGCCGGTGGTGACCTCAACCCGAACGGTGGGGCGCTCTCGCCAGCTGGTGATGCGGGGGCCGTGCGGACCCGGCTCAAGGCTCACCACGCCTTCATCAATCGTGGCCTCAACGGTGGTGGTGACCGCAGTGCAGGGACCGGATGCGCCCGCGACCAGTGCCTCCCGGTCCACATCCGAGACGTGGTCGACATTCACCACCACCCAGCGGTCCACATCTTGAGGCAGGTGGACCAGGCCTCCCGCGGTCCCGAGCGGTGACGGCTCCACAAGCACTTCGCAGTCGGGCACGTGGTCCGCGATCAAGTCGGCTCCGCGGCGTGCCGACGCCAGCACCAGGATGCGGGCAGCATTCAGTCCGGCACAGCGCTCGAGCTGATGGCCCAGCAGAGTCCCGCCACGAAACGGTGCGAGCGCTTTGGGCAGCGCGCCGGTGACCGAGCGCAGGCGAGAGCCTTCACCACCCGCCATGATGGCGACTCCGAGCCGACTCACGCGAACCTCCCCATGGATGCCACTCGAAGGCTCCGGATCCCGTTGCGGACTCCGGTCCAGCCGTCGTGCATGCTGTCACCTTCCGCTCGCTCAGGCATCCAAACGGGCACTTCGGCATAGCGGAGTCCGGCACGGGCAGCGAGCACTCGCGCACCGGTGTCGGGTGCCTGGTCGGGCAGGTGATCCACAAAGCAGCGGAGTGCGGCCACGGAGAGCGCCTGCAGGCCGGAGGTCGGGTCGGTGACCGTGATGCCTGCTCCCCAGCGAAGCGCGCTTCGCAGCATGGCCGCACCCAGTCGACGCCGAAGCGGGCCGGGACTGCCGGTGCCGTGTCGGGTGGCGACTACCCAGTCGGCATCGCGTAGAGCCTCGGCAACCTGGGGCAGGCTCTCCGGCGGATGTTGACCGTCGGCATCGAGCTGGATCACCCAGGGCGCTCCCCCATCGAGGGCGTGGCGGTAGCCGGTTCGGAGCGCATCCGCGTAGCCTCGCCCCTTCTGCTGCAGCACGGTGGCTCCCAGCTGGCGGGCGATGCCGCACGTGTCGTCGGTCGAGTGACCATCGACCACCACGAGTGCACTTTCGGGCATGGCCCCATGAGCAGCTTGCAGGATGGCCTGAATTCTCGGCCCTTCGTTGCGAGCAGGTACCAGAATCCAAGGGTGCACGGTCGGCCCGCAGCGTGAGGGGAAACATCAGAGATAGTGGTCGTAATGGGGGTTCCGGAGATCCAGTCCCGAGCGCCCGTGGGGGTACGGTAACACTCCGGGCGGGTCTGGTCGCCCGAGGTCCTGGCGGCGGTCCGTGACCGCACACGGGCGGTCCACGGGTTGACGGCCCGAGGCGAGTGCCTACCCTCTGGCCGTCGCCGGATGGAAATGGCTGGGCAGTCCCCCGCTTCCATCTGCGAGAACCCAGCATCAACGGCCGCATCCGACGCGGCCGTGAAGGACCGTCATGCGCCGTCTGTTCTCCCCATCTTCTGACTCCGCCGCCGCGTCTGAATCCCCTGAGCGAGTCATCGACTTTCGTGTGCCCGAGAGTCTGCCTGCCGCGCTCCCGGTCCTACCCTTGCGCCAGGGTGTCGTGCTTCCCGGTGGGATTGGTCCGTTGAGCATCGGGCGTCCCGGCTCCATCGCCGCTGCGGAAGCGGTGGGCGTGCATGACCCTGCGGATCCCCACTCCGGTCTCATTCTCGTGGCTGTCCAGCGGGAGCCCGCGGATCGTCCCCTCCCTTCGGACCTGCTGCCGGTCGCCGTGCTGGCTCGGGTCCTGGATGCGGGTCGGCCACGGGGCCGGGCGCCGTTTGTGGTGGTGGCCGGCATGAGTCGTGTTCGCCTGGACCACATCTACCAGGATGGCCCCACGCTCATGGCCGAGTACACGGCCGGAGAGGTGAAGTGGGATGCGAGTGATGCCGCCGCAGAGGGCCTGCTTCGGGCCGTCCGCGCGCAGGTGGAGACGCTCTCGGCCGCGGTGCCCGAAGACATGCGGATCAAGGGTCTGCTCAAGCTGGGGCTGCCCCCCCATCTGTGGCTGGATGCGGTGGCGTCGGCCATCGGGGGGCCGCATCAATGGCGTCGCGACCTGCTGATGACCGCCAACCCCAAGCACCGGGCGGAGCAGCTCGCTCTGCATGTGGCCTCTCGGGCCGAGGTGATCGCCGCCGAGCGTGCCGTAAAGGAGCGGATCTCCAGCGAGACGCAGTCGCATCGCAAGGAAGTCATTCTCCGTCAACAGCTCAAGGCCATCCAAGACGAGCTCGGCGAGGGGGATGCACAGGTGGGCGACCTCGAAGACCGCCTGCGAGCACTGCCCCTTCCGCCCGACGTCCGGAAGGTCGTGGATCGTGAGGTGGCCCGGCTGGCGCGGGTGCGGGAAGGCTCGCCGGAGCGTGCCGTGGCCGTGGACTGGCTGGAGTGGATCGCTTCCTTGCCATGGGGCGTGGAGACTGCGGCGGCGTCGGCGGAGCTGGTCAGTCTCGAAGCGGCCCTCGATCGCAGCCACTATGGGCTCGAAGATGTGAAGAAGCAGGTGGTGGAACACCTTGCCGTGCGACAGCTCGCGGGCTCGGGTCGGGCAGATGTGCTGCTGCTCGTGGGGCCTCCCGGCGTGGGCAAGACCAGCATCGGGCAAGCCATTGCAGAGGCCACCGGGCGAGAGCTTGTGCGCATCGCGCTCGGTGGTGTGCGCGACGAGGCGGAAATCCGAGGGCATCGCCGCACCTACGTGGGTGCGCGGCCGGGGCGATTGGTGGAGGGCATCCGCCGAGCCGGCGCCCAGGATCCGGTGGTCCTGCTCGATGAGATCGACAAGCTCGGGGCCGGCTTTCAGGGCGACCCCGCCGCCGCTCTCCTCGAGCTGCTCGACCCGGAACAGAACCATGCATTCACGGATCGCTACCTCGAGGTTCCCCTGGACATGAGCAAGGTGCTGTTCATCGCCACCGCAAACGACCTTGGGCGTGTGCCGGGACCGCTGCGGGATCGGATGGAAGTGCTGCGCATCGATGGCTACACGGTGGCCGAGAAGGTGCGGATTGTAAGGGCCCACCTGCTGGAGACTCTGGCGGCCAATGCTGGGGTGACAGTGGACGACGTCTCCTTTACGGATGAGGCGATCGAGGCCGCAATCACGGGCTGGACGCGGGAGGCCGGTGTTCGGGGGCTGCAGCGTACGCTCGGCAAGGTGTACCGGGCGGCAGCGGTGAAGAAGGCGCGGGGAACGCTCGATGAGCCCCTGCAAGTGGGTGTGGACACCTTGAGCGAGTACCTCGGCCGGCAGAAGTTCCATGCCGAGCGTCGCGACGAAGGGCCCCCACTTCCGGGGATCGCGACCGGGCTCGCCTGGACTCCTGTGGGGGGCGATGTGCTCATGGTGGAGGCTGCGGCGCTGCCGGGGACTGGGCGACTGGTGCTCACCGGCCAGCTGGGCGATGTGATGAAGGAGTCTGCGCGCGCTGCCCTCACGTATGTGCTCTCCCATGCCGAGCGCCTGGAGATCGATGTGGAAGACGCCCAGCGGAAGGACATCCACATCCATGTACCGGCAGGAGCCGTTCCGAAAGACGGTCCGTCTGCGGGGGTGACCATGTTCACGGCCCTCGCATCCCTGTTGTCGAACCGACCCGTGCGTGCATCGGTGGCGATGACTGGGGAGGCCAGCCTGCGGGGGCGTGTGCTTCCGGTGGGTGGCATCAAGTCGAAGGTTCTGGCAGCCCATCGGCAGGGCATTCGCACCATCGTGCTGCCTCGCCGGAACGAGCACGATCTCGAAGACGTTCCCCAGCAGGCCCGCGATGAGCTCACGTTTGTTCTGGTCGACCATATGGATGAGGTGCTCGAAGCGGCGCTGGACGCCGCCACGCCAGTCGGCAGCGCTCCGGCCAATGGTCACCATGCGGCCGAGGAAGGGGTGGCCTGAGCGGTGGCGTCGGACGGGAGACGGTTCCGCCTTCCGCCGCACCTGATTTGCGGTACAACAGCCCACCGGAGGCTGCTGTGTCCGACTCGCCTGAAGTCCTGCTCGTGTACATGACCGCGCCCTCGGAAGACGTTGCGCTTTCGCTGGCGCGGTCGGCGGTTGGGGCGCAGCTTGCTGCGTGCGGCAACTTGGTACCGGGGATTCGAAGCGTGTACCGTTGGAAGGGCGAGATCTGCGACGATGCCGAATTCTTGGTGTTGTTCAAGACCACGCCAGACCGGCTCGATGCCCTCCGGATGCACCTGGTGGAGGCCCACCCCTACGACTGCCCCGAAGTCATCGCCACGCCCGTGGTGGCGGGGCATCCCGCGTATCTCGCATGGGTGCGTGAAAACGTGGGTTGAGTGGGTGCTCTCGCGCGCGTCTGTTGGCGCTTTCGGGCTTGCTTAGGGTGTTGCGTCGGAATAGCGCCGGAAGCCACGCCGGTGAAGTATGGATGGAGGTTGTATGCAGAAGCGGAGTCCTCGGATTGCAGTCGTCCCCGGCGATGGGATCGGAGTCGAAGTCATCGCCGAAGGGGTGCGC
Organism: uncultured Pseudomonadota bacterium; assembly: GCA_913044235.1. Classification (GTDB taxonomy): domain Bacteria; phylum Myxococcota_A; class UBA796; order UBA796; family UBA2385; genus CAJWOS01. The sequence continues at coordinate 6,077 of CAJWOS010000217.1, read as the reverse complement.
GTGCTCAAGCACCTGGCCCCCGATCTCGAGCTGGAACACTTCGACCTCGGCGCCGATCGCTATCTCCGTGATGGGGTGACCCTGCCCGACGATGTCTTCATGCGGTGGCGCGACGAGTTCGACGCCATCTTTCTCGGGGCTCTGGGCGATCCGCGCGTGCCGTCCAACGTGCATGCCAAGGAGATCCTTCTCGGCAGCCGGTTTCGATACGACCTCTACATCAACCAGCGCCCGATTCGCCTGCTCGATGCGCGCAAGTGCCCCCTGAAGGGCAAGGGGCCGTCCGACGTTGACATCATGGTGTTTCGCGAAAACACCGAAGGGCTCTACACGGCGGTCGGTGGAGTCCTCAAGAAAGACACGCCCGATGAAGTGGCGCAGGAAGCGTGTGTGGTCACCCGCAAGGGTGTGGAGCGCATCATCCGGGCGGCCTTCGAGTGGGCCGATGCCAACGGTAAGCGGCGCGTGTGCATGTCAGACAAGTCCAACGCGATGCGCAACGTGGGGCAGCTCTGGCAGAAGGTGTTTCGCATCGTGGCTGCCGAGTACCCGCACATCGAGGCGAGCCACCTATACGTGGATGTATTGGCGATGGAGCTCGTTCGTGCGCCCGAGCGCTTCGAGGTGATCGTCACGGGAAACCTCTTCGGCGACATCATCACCGACCTTGGCGCCATCCTGCAGGGCGGAATCGGGCTCGCCTGCTCCGGCAACATCCACCCCGGACAGCTCGGCTTGTTCGAGCCGGTCCACGGCAGCGCCCCCGACATCGCGGGGCAGGGGAAGGCCAACCCCATGGCCACCTTCCTCACCGCGGGCATGATGCTTGCCAATCTCGGGCGCCCGGAGCTCGAAGTCCGCATCATTGAAGCCGTTCGCGTGCTGCTGCTGGCCGACCAGACCACGCCAGAGCTTGGCGGCACCCTCACCACTTCCCAGGTCACCGATGCGCTCCTCGAGCAGCTCGGCTGATCCCTGTTTCAACGTCCAATCTGACTGTTCAACTCCCTGGAGCTTCCGATGTCCGACATTGTCTTCCTGTCCGGTAAACGCACGCCCTTTGGCACCTTCAACGGCGTATTCACCGACATCTCCGCCATCGACCTCGGCGTGATCGCTGGAAAGGCCGCCATTGAGCAGGCCGGTGTTTCCCCGAGCGATATCGACCATGTGATCTTCGGCAATGTGATGCAGACCTCGCCGGACGCCATCTATGGTGCCCGCCACATCGGGCTGAAGTGCGATGTGCCGATTCCGGTGCCCGCAGTCACCGTCAACCGCCTCTGCGGCTCGGGCTTTGAGAGCCTCGCACAGGCCAGCCAGCTCCTGCGGCTCGGCGAAGCCACGATGGTGCTTGCGGGCGGCGCGGAGAACATGACCCAGTCACCCCACACCATTCGCGGTGCACGCAAGGGCTTCCGGCTCGGCGGCACCAAGATGAACGACTACCTGCAAGAGGTGCTCTTCGACACCCAGGCGGGCTGTCAGATGGCCATCACAGCGGAAAACCTCGCGGAGAAGTATGGCATCAGCCGTGAAGACGCCGACGACTACGGCTTCCGCAGCCAGACCGCCTTCGATGCAGCCCTCAAGGCCGGCAAGTATGCCGATGAGATCGTGCCGGTCACCCTCAAGACCCGCAAGGGCGACCGAGTGGTCGAGGTCGACGAGCATCCCCAGCTCTCGCCCCTGGCGCCTGAGCGGTTCCGTGCCCGCTTCTCTCGGGAAGCCATGGCCAAGCTCCGCCCCATCTTCAAGAAGGACGGCACGGTCACCGCTGCCAATGCCTCGGGCATCAACGATGGCGCCGGTGCGATGGTGATGACCACAGCGGCAGTCGCAGAGCAGCGCGGTCTCGCACCCATTGGTCGGCTGGTGTCGAGCGCTTCGGTGGGTGTGGAGCCCAAGCTCATGGGCATCGGTCCGGTGGCCGCCATCCAGACCGCTCTGAAGCGTGCAGGGATGAGCATCGGCCAGATGGAACTCATCGAGATCAACGAAGCGTTTTCGAGTCAGTACCTCGCGTGTGAGCGGGAGCTGGGGGTCGATCGCGCCATCACCAATGTGAACTCCGGAGGTGTGGCAGTCGGGCACCCACTGGCCGCCACGGGCACGCGCATCACGATGCACCTGATCTACGAGCTGCGTCGCCGGGGCCTGAAGTACGGTGTGGGCTCGGCCTGCATCGGCGGTGGCCAGGGGATTGCCGTGGTGGTCGAGGCATTCTGAGCCGATGATCGGTCGCGTGGCGGACAGCAGCCGCGCGGCACGGACTCCGCGATACAAAACGCCCGATGTCTGTTGGACATCGGGCGTTGTCGTGGGTGGTCGACGGGTGTGGCTCAGAGAGCGCCACGCACGGTGAGGTGGTCGACCACGCCGTCGGGGTCTACAGAGCCCGGAGGCCCGTCGTCGTCCACGATGGTGAGACCCCAGCCCACCCAGGTGGCCTCGAGCAGCACGTAGTGGTCGTAGACCAGCATCCAGGTAGCGTAGTCGGGCTCGCCGAACTCTTCGAGGTAGCACGAGCTCGAGGCACCGAGTCCGAGGCCTTCGGGGGTTCCGCCGGCGTATTCACCAAGGATACGGATTCCGGCTGCCATGTCGCCCTTGTCGGGCTCGAAGTCGAGATCGAGATCATCGAACGTGATCTCGACCACGCCTTCCCAGGTACACACCATCGCGGGTGTGCCATCGCCCATCGGCTCACAGGCTCCGGCGTCGGCCATGACCTCTGTGATTTCGTCGTAGGTCATGCCCACGCAGGCGGCGTCGGCGCAGCCAGAGACCACGTTGAGCCTCCCATCGGCCGCAACCGTCTCGCAGGCCGGGAGTGCGTTCAACACGCTTTCGATGGATCCGGGGGTCTCGGTGACGATGACCGCTTCGTCTTCTTCGCTCTTCTTGCCGCATCCCACGAGGAGCGCGGGAACAAGGGCGGTAGCAAGCATTCGCCTAAGCATGGGTACCTCACTGTGTTCGCAGGCAGCAACGCTACCATTACAGATAAACCACTTTCGAGCAAACGAGTTGGCATGTCAAGTCCTACATTTGCAGCCACTCCTCGCTCGATGTGCTCCAGACCTCAACGGCCACGCCTCGTTGGTCGGTGGGTTCGACCTTGGATTCGCTTTCCCGAGGGCGCCTCCGAGGCTTCCATTGCATCGTGCAGCGCGATTTCATGGCCCGCATTCCAGCCGTCTGCGCTGAAGGAATAGGGACTGGGTGCACCTTTCTTCAGGGTGATGCCCTGGTCGTCGAGCCAGGTTCGCACGCAGACGGCCTCATCGAGAACCAATGCATGGCCTGTCGGGTCCACTTTCGACTCCTCTCGGCGCATCGTGCGGAGCCGGGCTTCGATAGACCCCACTGCTGAGCTGCAGAAGCCTGTGGTGCGCCGAGCCAGATCAGGAGATGCGGGCTCGTTGGGATCGTAGTCCTCTTGGCTCAGGAGCCAGTCCATCCTCGCGGAGTCGACCTCACGAAGGAGGACGGCCAGCAAGTAGGCAGCGATGTCGAGGGCTCCGACTGCGCCGAAGAGCACAACATCGGTGCCGCGCGTTGGCCAGGCGGCCACGCAGGCGCAGTGGCGTGCCACCGCTGCGGCGAGCCGTCGACGCCAGGGCCAGCGGGCGCCGAGCTCGAGTCGACGTTGCTGTACGGTGATCTCGGGCTGTTTCGACCACTGCTGGGCCCGTGAGCGTGCCGACTCACGCATCCGCTTTCGGGCGATGCGCGAGGCCGCTTCGCCTTCGGGGGTTCCGTTCTGGTCTTTCGCGAGCTGAAGCAGCTTGGCAATCTGGCGTTCGATGGAGTCGACAGACCTTCCCATGGTGGGCTCCGGGGTGCAGCAGTCCACCGTACCGGACCCTTCGATGCAGAGCGAGCGTCCTCCTTGCATCGAAATCATGCAGATCTCTGTCGGTGGCGCGCGTTGCCCCGGCCGCCTCTGTGCTCGGCACCCGTGCCTGCAGGTGGCCATCGCTGGGTCTGCTTGTGTCGGCGTGCTACGAGCGGTCGTCGTAGAGTATTGGAGCGCGTATGTCTCGTGACCCGGAAACCGCCGCTGTGGATGCGAAGGCCGATCGTCTCTCAGAGGCCGACGTCATCTACGACTGGAACCTCCGAGGCGACAGCCCATCGCCGCGTCTGCGGGCTGTGGGCTTCCACGATGAGACCCTACGAGACGGGCTTCAGTGCCCATCGGTCACGGATCCGCCAATCGAAGCGAAGAAGCAGATCTTGCGGCTGCTCGACCGGGCAGGTGTGCACACGGCCGACATTGGCCTCCCAGGGGCCGGTCCGCGAGCGGTGGGCGATGTCACCGTGCTCACGGAGCTCATTCGGGACGAGAAGCTCAACATCCGACCGACTGCGGCGGCCCGCACCCATCCTGCCGATATTCGCCCCATCATCGACATCAGTGAGCGTACTGGGGTGCCCATCGAGGTCATGGCCTTCTTGGGGGCCTCGCCCATTCGGCTGTATGCCGAGGGCTGGGATGAAGACCTGCTCGAGAAGCGCACCCGCACTGCGATTCGGATGATCAAGTCTGCCGGGCTCACCGCGAACTTCGTCACGGAAGACACCACCCGAAGCCAGCCCACCACGCTGCGGCGTCTGTTCACGGCAGCCATCGAGGAAGGCGCAGACATTTTCACGGTCTGCGACACGGTCGGGCATGCATCCCCCACCGGTGTGTTCAACCTCATCCACTTCACGCGCGACATCATCCGGAGCATGGGCACCACCACCACCATCGACTGGCATGGCCACGACGATCGAGGCTTTGGCTTGGTCAATGCGCTCGCTGCGATCGAAGCCGGCGTGGACCGCGTACACGGCTGCATCCTCGGGGTGGGGGAACGGGTGGGCAACACGCCGCTCGACCTGCTCCTGATGAACCTCAAGCTCTATGGTGTGATCGACAACAACCTCGACAGCCTGGCTGAGCTGGTGGACCTCGTCTCAGAACACTGCGAGGTGCCCATCCCCGTGAGCTACCCGGTCTTCGGTGCCGATGCGTTTCGTACTGGCACAGGTGTGCATGCGGCTGCCGTCATCAAGGCGATGCGAAAAGGGCACGACTGGCTTGCAGACGCGGTGTACTCCGGGGTGCCGGCCCGCTGGTTCGGACGTCGCCAGGAGATCGAGATCGGGCATATGGCGGGCGACTCCAACATCCTGTTCTGGCTCGAGTCTCGGGGCCTGCCCACCGAGACGTCGCTTGTGCAGTCGATTCGGGAAGTGGCGAAGTCGGGCAACCGCCTGCTTGCCAACGAGGAAGTGCTGGGGATTGTGCAGCGGTGGCGTGCGGATCATCCCGCCTGATTGGGAGCGCGCTCATAAGGCGCCGCGGGCGCAGCGTCTGCTTGCGTCCACGCGCCACGGCGGGAGATGGCTCGGAAGGTTGAGTCCTACTCTTCGTGGGCGTCGGCAGCGCGGAGTGCGGCACGGATGCGTGCTTTGGTCTCGTCGTCTTCCGTCACGGATCGCGCCTGCTGGCGGGCTTCCGACCACCGGCCATTGTTCTGAACGGCACGCACGATGAACAGAAGCCCAACCACCCAGTTGAAGACGGCGAGGTTGCCTTCGAAGTCGGGCAGTCCCACCGCGAGCATCCATGATGCACACGCGATGTTGAGGGCCTGCACGCACCAGAACAGCGCGGTTCGACGCTCCCATCCCGGCAAGCGCACAAGGACGTGGTTGGTGGCCAGAACAGCCACCACGGCAAAAAATACCCAGTCGGAGATGGTCATGTGGGGTCCGGGAGGGCCATGTTGTCGATCAGCCGAGTGCTGCCATAGCGGGCAGCGGCAAATACCCGAGCAGGCCGGTCGAGGGTGACGAGGGGAGTGAGGTCGTCCGCGCTGCGGATTTCCAGGTATTGAAGGTGGTCGGCGTCGATGGATGACCGTCCGAGTGCGAGCAGCGTCTGCACGATGCGCTCTCCACCTTCCACCGCAGCCTGCACGGTGCGAAGCCCTCCCGAGAGGGTGCGCGCTCGCAGGCGCTCGGCTTGCGTGAGGTACTTGTTGCGAGACGAGAGGGCCACGCCGTCGTGGTCGCGGACG
>CAJWOS010000216.1 GCA_913044235.1 uncultured Pseudomonadota bacterium | reverse complement strand
CGCGCCCCGACCGTGCGCGTGAGCCTCGCGCCCAGCTCGGGCGCCACCAAGAACGACACCCTCACCTGTACCGCTGTGGTCGCCGACGACGACGGCGACACCCTCACCACTACCTTCTCATGGACGGTGGCCGGAGGTTCTGTGACTGCTTCTTCAACCTCTCGCCTGACCAGCACCCTCGCCGGCGCTTTTGTGGCCGGTAACATCGTGGCCTGCACGGCTGACACTGCCGACGGCAAGGGCGGCACTGAAAGCGCATCGGCCAGCACCACAATCGTGAACAACCCGCCCACCGTCTCGGCGGTGAGTCTGGACAAGTCCACCATCTACACCAACGAGGCCCTGACCGCGAGCGTGACCACGAGCGATGCCGACGGCGACACGGTCACCGTCTCCTACAATTGGTTCGTGGCCGGTTCCTCCGTGCAGGATGGGGCGAGCGAGACTCTGAATGGTGCCTCGGCCTCAGCAGGCTTCGAGAAGGGTGAGGCGGTCTATGTGGTGGTCACGGCCAGCGATGGGACGGACACGGCGACATCGACGAGCACCACTCTGACGGTATCGAACACGCCGCCGGGGGCGCCTGTGGTAGCCATCGACCCAAGTGACCCCGAAGAGGGAGAAGATCTGTTCTGCGAGGTGACCACCGAGAGCTCCGATGCCGACGGAGACCCGTTGACCTACATCATGAGCTGGACCTACGACACCACGCCATACACTGGTGCCATCACCGATGTGTGGACCGAGGACACGGTGGATGGGGCCGACACGGTCGGCGAAGAGGAGTGGGAGTGCACTGCGACACCGAATGACGGGGATGACGATGGGGAGACTGGATCAGTCAGTGTCACAGTTCAGAGCGGCTGCGATGTCGACGGAGATGGCTACCTGAGCAACAGCACGGAGTGTGGGGGACTGGACTGCGATGATGACGATGCATCGGTGTACCCGTTTGCGGGGGATAGCTACGGTGATGGCATCGATGGAGACTGTGACGGAATGGATTGTGAGGGTGGTTACTACGGCACCGCCTATTTTGTCTCTTGCCCGGTGAACGAGTCATGGAGCGACGCATCTCAGATCTGCACAGACGCCGGATACGATTCGTTGGCCTCCGTCCTTTCAGCTGGAGAGCAGTCATTTCTGGAATCGCTTCGTCCAGATTCATCAGTCAAGTATTGGCTGGGACTATCTGACCAGTCGGTGGAAGGCGACTGGGGCACATGGGAATCTGGTCTCCCGGTGACCTATACAAACTGGGGCAGTGGCGAGCCAAACAACTTCTGCGACAGTGCTGGGTGCGAGGATTGCCTTGAAATGATTGCAAACAGTTATTGGAACGATCAGAGATGCTACGGGGCCCACGGTCTTTTTTGCGAGTTGAGGTAAGGTCGCACGTGGACTGATTTACTGAGATCGATGAACAGGGCCAACTAGCGGGCATGACCAGCGCAGTCTTCCAGAGTCTCAGTGGGAGTTTGAGAGCAGCTTGAGCTGGTCCTATTCCAACTGGTACACGGGCGAGCCTGACGACAACGGTGGAGCTGACTGCGGCCGGCTTCTTTCTGCCCATGGATATCGTTGGGGAGATTCATCCTGTATGAATTCGATGGACTACATCTGCGAGCTTCGCTGACGCCACCCACGCAGTGATCAGTCCAACCCCACGGAAACCGAGAGGTCACTTGTACAGCCGCGGCACGACTGTGCGCGTATAAGGTCTAGAAATCCGTCAGCGTTCCAGTCCGCCACCACATGGTCGCTGAACGTTTCGCTTGCGGCCTGGGTCACCCATGGATGGGTACAACGAGCGCCAGACTTCAGAATCCGGATGCCCTTGCCCTCGCTGCTCATCAGAATCACAGACGCCACACCGGCGACCTCAAAGAGTCGAGCACCCTGGGGGAGGCTCCTGACGGTCTGTACGTGGTGTCCATCAGTGATTTCGACCCAGCGGAACCCGGCCGCATCCTCGATGATGGCATCGGGAAAAGACAAGGCATGGAACCGTGTATTGGTTACCAGGGGCACCTGCTCCTCGAGCATGCCATCAGAGTGGTTCCGGCGCCAAACCAGCTCCTTCCCGTTGTCCACTACTCCAAGCAGATCCGTACGGCCATCTCCGTCAATGTCGGCAACTGCAGGCATATCCAATGGCACATCTTGACTCACCCGTTCACGGCGCTGCACGGACAACTCGGAGTCCAACCAGACCATCTCCAGCTCTGAGTCATCGCGTACAGAGACCACCATCTCCTGTCGTCCGTCGCTGTCCATATCCATCAACACCGGAGAATGCGCCGACCGACCAATCTGAATGGTGTGTTCCTCGGTTAGCGACGCCTCTGGGCCACCTTTAAATACATGCAAGATCTGGTCTTGCTGGCTCACAAAGACAGCGTCTGGGAAGCCATCTCCCGATACATCCGCAGACGCCGTTGCCAAGACCTCCCGTCCCCCACCAGTGTGTTCGGCTCGAAACAGCGTTGGGAGGTCCTGACATTGATTGAGTGCGAGCCCATCGTCGGCCGACAGCACTTCTGCGGGTCGGGACTCGAAGTGCTTTCCGCCTATCCAACCCATTAACAGAGCTCCAAGGACAGAAAACCCATAGGTCACCCAGCGAAGCTGGCTCCGTTGATGCTGCTCCTCAGTGCCTGTCGCCCCCACCCAAGTCTCCACCCGCGCCCGCACGCCCTCCGACAGCCCCGCCCGGTTCCCGGCCCGCACCAGGTCCCCCGGCAGCTGCCCCGTCACCGCGAACACCAGGCTCGCCGCCAGCCCATACCGGTCCGTCTCGGGCGTGTGGGCCTCGCCCTTGCGCACCGCCTCCGCCATGAAGGCCACCGTGCCCACCACCGCACTGGTGCGGGTGACCACGTCCACGCTCGACCCCAGCAGGGCCAGCCCGAAGTCGGCCAGCCTGGCCTCACCATCCACCAGCAGGATGTTGTGGGGCTTCACGTCGCGGTGCACCACCCCCAGTGCGTGGGCCTTGGCCAGCCCGTCGGCCAGCGCATCGAACCAGGCCAGCGCCTGCGCTTCGGGGATGGGGCCGTCGCGCACCACCCGGTCGCCCAGGCTCTCGTCGCACTTCTCCATCACCACGCAGGTGCGCTCGGCGCCGTCGACCGTGTCGGTGAAGACATCGTAGACGTGCACCACAGCCGGGTGGCTGATGCGGGCCAGCACCCGGGCTTCGCGCGACAGCTGCGTGCCCAGGGAGGGGTCCACGTCGGCCCGCAGCACCTTCACGGCCCGCTCCACCTCAAGTCTTCGGTCGAGCACGGCCCACACCTCCGCAAAGGTGCCCGAGCCCAGGAGCTCCAGGATGCGGTAGCGCTCGTTGGCGAGGGTGCGCGGCATGCGGCGCCCGCTAACCGGCACCGAGCGGTGGAACCGGCTCGGAGCAGACAGGTTGGGACAGGTTGGGCTCGCCACACCCCGGGTCTGCATGGATAGGGGGCCGCATGCCTGCACTCATCATCCAGACCCCCCGCCGCACCTGGGAGTCTGCACTCCCTCAGGCCACCCTCGTGGGGCGCCATCCCACCTGCACCATCGTGATCGACCAGCCGGAGGTGCCCGCCCACTGGCTCGAGGTGCGCTGGACCGGCTCGAGCTGGGCCTGGCGACCGCTTGCGGCGGTAGACCAGACGAGCGGGAGTGGGGAGCTGCTGAAGGGCGGCTGGAAGCGCTGGCGGGTGACGGGCGGGGGGGCCGGCACCGGGGTGCGCCTCGGGGAGGTGCGGCTCCGTCTGGTGGAGCCCGCTGCGCCCGAGCCGGTGCTGGAGTGGCTCGAAGAGGGCTTCTGCAGCGCCTTGGCCGACAGTCCCGTCTGCCTGCAGCCCACCCCCACGGGCGAGCTGCTCACCATCCCCGACACGGAGGCCACGCCGCGCAAGGTGGCCTCCGGCACGGTGCTCACCGTGGAGGGGCGTCCGGCCCGGGTCTGGCTGCCCGATGGCTGGACCACCACCGCGTCGCCCACGGTCTCCATCGACGCCCCAGATCTGCTCCTCGACTTCGGCAGCGACCCGTGTGAGGTCACGCTCACCGTGGGGCGCGCCAGCGTGGAGCTGCACAGCGAGGAGGTCCGCCTGCTGCGGGTCTACGCAGAGGCTCGGCGTGAAGACCCGCGGGGCCCGGAGTCGGGCTACCGGAGCACAGCCGCGGCCTTCGAGCGCTGGGTGGCCTTGGGCGGCAAGGTCGACAGCAGCCATGAGCGGCTCTCTTGGATGCGCCACCGCCTGCGGAGCCAGCTCGAGTCTCTGGGTGTGGCCGCTGCCGGGGAGCTCTTTGAGCGCCGGCGCACGGGCGTGCAGTGGTCTCACCGGCTGTCGCTCGCACCCGAGACCCTCATCCTGCCGGAGGGCTGAGGTTGGTGTCTTCCGCCTCTGCATCTGCTGCATCGGCGGCGGGCGTGCCAAACCGCAGGTCAAGCGCCGAGGTGCAGTAGCCGCACGAACGCACCCCCAACCAGTCTTCTGCCCCATCCTGGTTGAAGTCTGCGAAGGCGTGGCTCTGTACCTTCCGCAAGATCTCCAGGCTCTGTGGGGCTCGACAGCGCTCCCCGTGGTCGAATCCCTCCAGGCGACCGGCACGGTTCCGGCCCCAGTGGAGCCGGCGGCCCAAGCGGGATGGCGTGCTTCGCGCTTCGATGACAGACCACACGGCTTCGTCTGTGGCGATTCCCACGAGCGCGGTCTCGGTCCGTCCGATGGCCCGCCAGCGGCCATCGAGGCTCTCCTGTGCGGCCCATCCACTGTCACAGTCCGATGGACGCACGGCGATTTCCTGCGCGCCCGGACGCAGAAACAGCACATCCATGCAGCCGTCGCCCGTGTGGTCAAGCACGGTGATCATCGTGGGAAAGTCGGGCACCCCAAGGACTTGGGTGTCGGGAACCGTGTCGCGCGACGAAAAACGAGTCCAGTGAATGCCGGGCGTCTGGCGCGGTAGCCACACCAGCTCGTCGGTACCGTCGCCATCCAGGTCGCCGCTGCGCAGAGAGTCGGAGCGGTGGTCTGCCGGGATCACCAGCGGCTCTGACTCGAGGTCCGGACCGGTCGGGCCTCCCCACCAGATGCGAAGCTCCGAGCCCAGCTGGAAGCCCACCGCAAGGTCGACATGAGAGTCACCATCGAAGTCACCCACCGCCGCCGACGAGCCCTCTTCGGGAAGGCGCGCATGGGCACTCTGAGACGGAAAGGTCTGTCGTCGACCTGTGGGCATTGCTGTGGGACAGTCTGCCAGGGGCTCCGATGGTGCAGCTACAGCTGCGTCGACCGATGCCGCCTGCTGTGGCTCGGAGACGAAGGCGCCAGCGGCAAACCCAACCACTGCCACCACCGAAGCCAAGACCCCAGCGCGCGGCAGGCTTGCTTGAGGTCCCGTCCCTTGGTCGCTCAGCTGGAGCCAGGCTTCCACCCGCTGGCGGATAGCCGGCGACAGCTCGACGCGGTTGTCGCGCCGGAGCAGATCGCCGGGAAGAACTCCTGTCACGGCATACACGAGGCTGGCCGCGAGTCCGTACCGGTCGGATGCAGGCGTGTGGGGCTCGCCCTTGCGGACCGACTCGGACATGAAGGCCACCGTGCCCACCACTGCGCTCGTGCGCGTGGCCACATCGACGGCCGAGCCAAAGAGCGCGAGCCCGAAGTCGGCCAGTCGGGCGTGGCCATCCACGAGCAGGATGTTGTGCGGCTTCACATCGCGGTGCACCACGCCAAGTGCATGGGCTCGCGCCAGGCCATCCGCCAGCTGGTCGAACCACTCCAGCGCACGCCGCTCGTCGAGCGGCCCCTCACGCACCACCCGGGCGCCGAGGCTTTCATCACATCGCTCCATGACCACGCAGGTTCGCGGGGCGCCCTCGATCATCTCCTGAAAGACATCGTAGACATGCACCACGGCAGGGTGACTGACCCGGGCCAGCACCTTCGCCTCCTGGCCAAGCTGGGTGCCCAGTGCCTCGTCGACACCGGAGCGCAGCACCTTCACGGCACGCTCGATGTCGAGGCGCGTGTCGATCACACCCCAGACGTCGCTGAAGGTACCGGCGCCAAGGTGTTCCACCACCGCATATCGACCACTGGCCAGCGTTCGGAGCATGGGCGGCGGTTAACACCGTGGACAGCAGGCACGCCGGGGCACAATGGACCCGGTTCGACCTGCATGGCTGCGCTCTGGCCATTAAGCCGGCCAGATGGCGACCGTCCTGATTCGCACCCGGTCCAGCACGTGGACATCCGAGCTTCCCGAGGTGTGCCTCATTGGACGCCATCCGGCCTGCATGATCCGACTGGATGAGCCCAATGTACCGGCGTTTTGGCTGGAGCTGCGATGGACCGGCGACGAGTGGTCCTGGCGCGCCCTCTCGGAACAAGAGAGCACCCGAGGCCCCGGCGCACCGACCGGCGCGGGCTGGCGAATCTGGCGGGCACGGCTGGGCGACCGCCGACAGGCCATTCGAATCGACGCGGTGAGCCTGCGCATCACCGACCCGAGTCCACCGGAGCCCGTGATTGAGTGGAGCCATCGCGGCACCTGTGAAGCGATTGTGTCGGGCCAGCGGGGCTTTCAGTGGGAGGGAAGCGAGCTCTGGTGGTCGGGTGCTGTCACGGACAGTCCGGTCCGTATTGCGAATGGGGCACAACAAACCATCGAAGGAGAGCGCGCGCGGATCTGGCTTCCAGATGACTGGAGCGAGACGCTCCGGCCGACCGTCTCCCTCACCGACCATCGACTCGGCCTCGACTACGATGACGAGCCCACCCGAATGACGTTGACGACCAGCGACAGGAGCGTGTTGCTGACCGGCGAAGAGGTTCGTCTGCTGCGGGTGTATGCGGAGGCCCGTGCCACCGACCCGCGCGACGCAAACTGTGGCTACCGCACCACGAGAGAAGCCCTTTCGGCGTGGATTGCCCTTGGTGGAAACCCCGACAGCCCTCCGGAGCGCCTCGCGTGGCTGAGAAACCGACTGCGAAGCATGCTCGCCGAGTCGGGCATCTCCGGTGCAGAGGCGCTGTTTGAGCGACGCCGGCAGGGTCGCGTTTGGTCCCACCGAATCGCACTCGATCCGGACAACCTGCCCGAGTAGCGCTGCACGCCGCTCGCAGCACCGGGCAGGCGCCGCAAGCGGCTCAACGGGGTCTGAGGCGGGGCCTCAGGGCACGCACTCTTCATCAAAGGCGGCGCCACTGCCGGGCGTGCCGGTTCCATGGGTTCCGGTCTCGTCGGTCATGTCGCCGGAGGCTGCCGACCAGAAGGCCTGCAGGTCGGAGGTGGCGGTGCCGGTGGGGTAGCCGTCCATGGTGAGGCTGATCTCCGAGGCGGTGAGGGCGCGGTTCCAGATGCCGACGTCGCCGATGCGGCCGTCGAAGAACTGGATGGAGCTTTCCGAGCCCGAGAAGTTCTTCTTGTAGTCCATCCCGATTCGGGTCTTGTCGTCTTCTCGAATCGAGCCCGCTGACCAGTCAATGTTCGCTGAAGAACTGCTCGCTGTGTCGATCTCTACGCCATCGACGTAGAAACGCACGGTGGAGCCGGAACGGGTCACCGCGACATGAGACCATGCCCCGGTGGGAATCGCGCCGCCTGATGCCGCAACCGGTGCGTTCCAGTTCGCACCATCGCCAAAGTCGGTGACAAGGCGCAGGCTGCTGTCGAACATGACCGACATGCCCACGTTGTCTGAGTAGGTCGAATTGGACTCGTGGCGCTCCATGTCGAGGAGGAAGAAGTAGCGGGTGGGCGAGCTGCTGGGGGCAGAGTCCGGATTCACCCAAGCCGTCACCGTGTAGGCATTGGTGATGTCGTACGCGTTCTCGGTGGTGGTCAGCTCCACGTAGCCGTCGATGGTGTTGTCGAGGTCGAACGAGCGAGCCCACATGGAGAGGAGTCCATCCTCGTCGTCGCAGTCCGAGCCGTCACAGCTGCCAAGCTCGCTCGACACCCCGTCGGCATCGAAATCACACACATCCACCGATGCGTCCGAGGGCGTTCCGGTCTCTTCGTCGTCTGCGGGGGTGGCCACGCAGTCCCAGGACTGGCCAGATGCGAGGTCGTCGGCCGACACCGTGTCGTCAGGCCAGGTGGTGGTGCTCGGGCCCGTGAAGCCACTGCCGCCTCCCGAGGGGTAGGTCGAGCCGTCTACGGTCCAGGCCATGGTGTAGGTGACGCCGTCGCCGTCGGCGTCGTTGCCACCAAGCACGATCTCACAGAGGAGGCTGTCGCCGTCGGCCGGGTCGGCTGGGGTCACTTGCGTGGTGGGCGCGTCAGGCGGTGAGTTCAGCACGCTGGTGATCGCGCTGGTGCCCGAGTCGCTGTCGGTGCCGTCGTCGGCGGTCACGGTGACGGTGACCGACTGGTTCTTGCTGAAGCCGGCCGTGGTGGAGCTGCCGTCGAGTGTGTCGCTCGCGCCCGACTGGCGCAGGGAGCCATCCACGTAGAAGTCATAGGTGACGGTGAGCGGATCGTCGTCCACATCCGTGATGGTCGCCGAGGCCTGCAGCGTGTCGTTGGTGTAGGCGACCGCCTGCGACAGCTGCACGTCGGAGACCACGGGCGGGGTGTTGTCGATGGTGATGCTCGCGGAGTCGGTCGCCGTTCCCCCCTTGCCGTCGCTGACATCTGCTGTGCAGACAACCTCCTCGTCGGCGGCGAAAGCGCCGTCGAGTGTGGAAGAGAGGGCATCGCTGGAGGAAGCGGTGACCGGGCTGCCGGCAACGGTCCAGCGGAAGGAAGCGGTCACGGTGTCGTCGTCGAGGTCGGCAACGGTGGCCGTACACTCGAGGGTGCTCACGACGGTCGCCCCGGATGTGGGCATCATGGCCACTGCCACCGATGGATCGCGGTTTTCGATCTCGATGGCGCTGCTGCCGGTCCCTGTGCCGCCATCTTCGTCTTCCACATCGACCGTGCAGGTGACGGTCTCCCCACTCTGTACGGTGGTGGCGGACAGGTCGAGGCTGGTGCTGCTGCCGAGGTTACCAGCCAGGCTACCACTCCATGAGATGCGCTCGGTGGGGCTGCCCCCGTCGGCATCGCTGGTCGACGGCCTGCAGGTGAGGGTGTCATCGTTGGTGGCGGGGTCTGGGCGGATGGCCACCGAGTCCACCACGGGATCGGTGTTGTCGACGGTGGCCGATGCCGTGTCCGAGACCGAGCCCCCGTCGGTGTCGGCGGCTGTGGCCGTGCAGGTGATGGTGTCACCGGGGTCGTCGCTTTCCTGGATGGTGTAGGTGCTGTTGGTCGACCCGTCGGGCCACGCGTAGCTGAGGGTGGGGCTGTCCCCATCGGCGTCGGTGGCGGTGCTGCTGCAGGTGAGGACGTCGCCCACCTTGCCGCTCGCGGGGGAGACGGTCACCCCGGTGAGCACCGGGTCGGTGTTGTCGACCGTGGCCGAGGCCGCATCCGACACGGCGCCCCCGTCGGTGTCGGTGGCGGTGACCGTGCAGGTGATGGTGTCGCCTGGGTCGTCGCTCTCCTGGATGGTGTAGGTGGCATCAGTGGAACCATCCGACCATGCATAGCTGAGGGCGGGGCTGCCGCCGTCGGCGTCGGTGGCGGTGCCGCTGCAGGTGAGGGTGTCGCCCACCTTGCCGCTCGTGGGGGACACGGTCACCCCAGTGAGCACCGGGTCGGTGTTGTCGACGGTGGCCGATGCGGTGCCACTCACCACGCCGCCATCTCCATCGTCGGCGGTGGCTGTGCAGACCAGGGTGTCGCCCGGATTGTCGCTCTCGGCCACCACGATGGTGTCTCCGGTCTCGCCGTTGGACCACGCATAGGACACGGTGGGTACATCGCCGTCGGCATCGGTGGCGGATGCGGTGCAGGTGAGGGTATCGCCCACCTACACAGTGCTGGCCGAGAGGCTCGGCCCGGTGAGAACCGGCGCGGTGTTGTCGACGGTGACCTCGGCCTCCACCGACTCCCCGTCGCCGATGCCGTCCGAGGGCGTGACCACGACTCGGTAGGTGCGTCCCTTGGTGGTGCCTGAAGACGGGAACACGGCGTCTGTGGACAGCGAGGACGCCACGCCATCTTCGTACCAGGCGTAGGCATAGGTGATGTCGCCCGAGCTGTCGGGATCGGTGGAGCCCGTGGCGGTCGCCGTGAGGTCGTCTTCGGTGTAGGCCGGATCGGGCGTGAGGGTGAGGCTGGGGGCTGTGGGCCGGGCGTTGATGACCAAGTCAACGCTCGCGGTGGTGCTCAGGCCGTCGGAGTCGGTCGCCGACAGCTGGATGCGGTGGGCCCCCACGCTTAGGTCGGAGACTCGGAAGAGTGCCTCGCCGGCGGAGTCGGCGCTGTCTGTGGACAGCTCGCCATCTTGATCGCTGGTCCACACCAGCACGAGTGTGGCCGGGTCGTCTTCCAGATCGGCCACCGTGGCGAGGAAGGTGACCTCGTCCTGCTCGTTGATGACGGCTTCGTCCTCGGGCGACTCGATGGTGATCGTGGGGGGCTCACCCACGGTGAATGTGACCGATGACACACACTCAGCGCCCAGCTCATCCACCGCGGTCAGTGTGACGGTGTGGTTGGCAGCCGACAGGGTGTCGGTGATGAATTGCACGGTCCCGTCGGAGTCCGGGCTGCCCTCGTACAGCGTGCCATCGGTGTCGCTTGCCACGGTCACGGTCAGGTCCGTGGCGGGCAGGTCGTCGTCGGTGGCCAGTCCCGAGAAGGTCACGTCGGTTCCGGCCACGGCCACTTCGCCCGTTTCTGGAGCGGCGATGCTGCAGCTCGGAAGGGCGTTTGCGGGCCCCACATCCACTGAGATGGTGGCCTCGGTCACGTCGCCCGCTGTGTCGGTGGCGGTGAAGCGAAGGGAGTGCGTGCCCTCGGACAGCGTGCCGCTGCCGGTGACGGAGCCGTCGGCCCCGGCAGTCAGGGACAAGGCCAGCGAGCCATCCAGGTCGGACTCTGCGGCCAGGAGGAGCTGGTCGGCCGTGTCTTCGGCGTCGAGAGCGGTTCCGGCGAAGGAGATGGGCACATCGGCGTAAAACCGAGCGTTCTCCTGGACCGCCGACATCTCGAGCGTGGGCGACTGGTTTTCCGCGGGTGCTTCTTCAGCGGGCTCTTTGTCACCACACCCCATCGAGAGAGCGAGAATGGAGTGGCTGAACAGCAGGTGAATGCGACGCATGGAGTCCTCCAATTTGGGGGGGGAGGGTATGGGTCGAGGCTCGCCG
>CAJWOS010000215.1 GCA_913044235.1 uncultured Pseudomonadota bacterium | reverse complement strand
CCAGACCGGTGCCGACCAGATGTGCACCAGGCGGCTGAATGGGAACACGAGAAACAGGGTCATGCCCAACACAAGGTGCGTGAGGTAGGGCCAGTCGAGGCCTTGCAATGTCCTGGCGTCGACCGGATGCAGGATCACGATGCCCTGCGCCCAGTGCGAGAGAATCAGCATCACCGACCCGTCCGAATGCGCGAAGGAGAACGGCAGCGTGGCGAGGCCGAGACAGAGCTGGAGCCACAGGATCGCCAGGATGGCGATGTCCATCACCGAGCGGGTCTGCGCACTACTGCGCGCGGGGTTCGTGCGGTTCAGGTGTTGGCTGCGATTCCGATCGGAGACGCAGCGGGAGCATCGACGGGAGCATCGACGGGAGCATCGACGGGAGCATCGACGGGCAGCTGGATGCGGAACCGCGCGGGGTTTGGACGGATGGTCTCGAGAACAAGGTGTCCGCCGTGGGTCTCGACCACAGCCCGCGAAATGGCGAGGCCGAGTCCTGAGCCTCCCTCGTGTGTGCGGGTGCTGAAGAAGGGATCGAAGATCCGCTCGGCGAGCTCGGTGTCGATTCCCGGACCCTCGTCTTGCACGGTGGCCCAGACGGTGTCGTTCCTGATGCCGCCGCGAATGTAGATGGTGCCGCCTGTGGTCATCACGAGCTTTGCGTTGATGATCAGGTTGACGAATACCTGGGTGAGCTGGACAGTGTCGCCGATGAACATGGTGTCGGGCTCGACGTGCACCGAGACATGACACTGCGCTTTGGTGAGCGGCGCGCGGGTGAGGACCAGTGCATGCTCCACCACTGTGGCGAGAGACACCGGAGTGCGAACCGGCCCCTGCCGCCGCCCGTACCAGAGCACACGCTCGGTCACGTTGGCGCAGGCGCGTGCCGCCGACATCACTTCGTACGCGACCGCAGCGAGCTCTGGCTGTCCGGCTTGCAACTCGTCGGCGAGGACTTCGCTCGACATCAGCACAGTGGTGAGTGGGTTGTTGAGCTCATGAGACACCTCAGCGGCCACCTCCCCAAGTGAGGCCAGTCGGCCGAGGTGGACCAGCTGGGTGCGTGTCTCGTGCAGGCTGGACCGGGCCTTCGCGAGCTCGTCAGCACGTTTGCGAGCACTCTCCAGGGCGGCGCAAAGCTCGGCCTCTCGCTGAACCACGTGGGCGTCTTGATGCTCCACGAACCGCAGGGCCGCGACTCCCAGAGACATGATGATGGTGAGAAAACCCCCGAAGTACAGGGTGGCGTGGGGGGCGATGCCCGGATTGGCGATGGTGGCGCTCGTCACCACGAGCACGGTGCCGAGGGCAAGGACCACGTAGGATCGGAGAGGCAGGAGGAACATTCCCATGACGGCGCCGACGGTGATCCACATCACCTCGACCACCACTGGGTGCTCCGCTTCGAGAGTGAATACAGCGAACGAAGAGCCGCTCAGGCAGCCCAGGATTACGAGGAAGGCTGCGAAGCGTTGGTGGCCGAGACGATTGATGAGCCAGCCTGTGACCGCGGCCAGCATGGGGACCACTCCCACGAGAACAGGGTCGCCGAAGCGGATCACCATGGACCCGGCCGCGGCGACTCCGACCGCGACGGCCGCCCAGTCGGTGAACACGGTTCGGCGATGGTGTGCATCCAGCATTCGCAGCCCGATGAACAAAACGGGAAGGGGTCTGCATCCAGACCTTCCCCGTTGCGGTGGAGGTCTACAGTACCGCTGGATGCGGCGTGCACTGAACGCTCCAGACGCCTCGAAATGTCTTTTTTTGAGGGGGAGCGGGGAGAATACCGTTGCAGTGGTGCTTCCCGGTCAGGGCGGCGGCGGTGCGCCGGGGGTGGGTCCCGCAGTGCTGGCCTCACGCTCCGCGAGCTGTCTTGCGGCTGTGAGGGCTTCGGGAAACCCGGGCTGCAGCATGGCCATCAGCAAGAGAACTTCGCGCTTTGCATCGAAGAAGATGTGGCCACCAGGCTCGTCGGCCTCCTGCCACAGGCCGCCAATATCGAGCGGTTCGCGCAGCTGCTCATCGAGTCCCCGCTGGAGCACCGCATACTGACCCGGCTCGTAGGTGCTTCCCACCAGTGCGCGAAAGTCACCGGGGTTGGCGATCGGATCGAGCCGGTGTCGCAGGAAAAATAGCGCATCGGCCATGAGCTGTTCCTGGCGGGGCGACAGCGTGCGAAGAAAGGCCTGCTCGGCCTCAAGAACGGCTTGCAGCGAGGCGAGCCGGGCAGACACAAGGTTCCGCTCGCGCTCCCCGCCCGCACGGAGCTCTCGAAGCTCATCGACCAGGGCATTCATCTCTGGTGCGTCCACGGAAGCCCCATCCGACATGCGACCCCAGATCTGGTTGTAGACCCCGGCTTCGTGTTCCTGCCACTGGGCAACCAAGGCTTCCTCGCGTTGCTTCATCCGGTCCAGTCGCTCCATGGCGACCGCATGTGCATCGGCGAGTCGGTCCAGCTGCGTGGTGGACAGCTGCATGTGGCGCAGCCAGACAAGCTGTCGAACGCGGGCAGCGGCCGGGGCTTGTTCTGGGAGAACAGGAGTGTCGTAGAGGACCTGGTAGAGCGGCGGGTCGGCCGTGCGGTCCCGCTCGGCAAGCTCCACCTCAGTGGGCAGCGGCGTGGGGGGGACCTCGCAGCCCGAGCCAACCAGCCACCCCACGAAGATCGGGAGGAGCCGGCGTCGCCGAACGGTGGGGCTGGAGTGGGTGGTAGACCGCATGGCGGCAAGCCTACCCCGGGTCTGCTCCGGAGACGATGTGTTGGCCACGCATCCCTCCCTCGGGCTTTGTGGGGTAGTCTTCGCGCGATGGCCACCGATGTAGCAACAACCCCTGTGCCCACTCGACAGTGGCAACCGGTCCTGACCGCGGCGGTGGCCAGCGTGATGCTTGCCGTGCTGGTCACGTGGCCGGCCGTTCGGTTTCCCACGGAGCGCCTCGTGGGGCACCCGGGCAACGACAGCTGGAACCATGCCTGGGGCTACTGGTGGGTGGGCCAGGAGCTCTCGGCCGGCCGCTTCCCCGCGCACACCGAGCTGCTCGCCTGGCCCAATGGCGGCACGCTGTACTTCATCGACACCGTACAGGCGGTGCTGTCGTGGCCGGTGCAGCTGATGTTCGGTGCCGCTGCCGCCTACAATCTCGTGATTTTGGTGGGGTTCGCCCTGTCGGCATTCGGCGCGTGGCTGCTGGCCCATCGCGTGTCGGGGGATGCGCGGGCAGCGGGCCTGGCCATGGTGCTCTACGGCTCGGCGCCGCACCTGATGGGGCAGGCCTACAATGGAATCTCCGAGACCGTCTGTGCCGGATGGTTGCCGCTGACCTTGTGGGGACTGGTGCGGGTCATCGATCGTCCGGTGTGGCCTCGCGCCATCCTGCTGGGCATCTTCGCCGCGCTCTGCGCCCTCACGAGCTGGTACTACGGGCTGATGGCGGCGATGGGTGGAACGGTGTTGTTGGTGTGGCAGGCGGCGGTCCAGCCGTATGTCACGCGTTGGCGGCGCTTGGTTCCCATGCTCCTCCTCGCGGGCTTGGTGGCGGGTCTTCTCGTTTCCCCACTTCTGGCGGCCTTTCGGTCATCCCTCGACGCAGCAGACGCACTCGTCACGCGCGATCCGGAATTCGTGCGTCGCTCCTTGATGGACCACAACATCACCGACTTCCTGGCGTTTTTCCGGCCGTCGACGGTTCCGAGTCCCGATCTCTTCTCGCTGTATGAGGAGCAGCTGGTGATCGTGATCACGCTCGGCTGGACCGGCATCGCACTGGCCTTGCTCGCCTGGTGGGCCACCCGCCGCGCCCGGGAGCTGGCGCCCTGGGCCTGGATGGGAGTGGTGTTCTTCCTGTTCAGCTTGGGGCCCTACCTGAACGTGGGGGGTGAGTATGTCCAGGTCGGCGGCGGGAAGGTCCCGCTTCCCTTCCTGGCGCTCTTCGAGGCGCTGCCCCTGTTCGACCGGATCAGCCACCCCTTCCGATTCGTGGTTGGGGTCTCGCTGGCGCTGTCCATCACCGCTGCGGTGGGGTTGCGTCATGCATGGCGGAAGCTCCCGCTCGCCGCGCATCTCCTGCTGACCGGTGGACTCGCCGCTCTGTTTGTGGCGGAAGTGGCGTGGGCCTCCCCCGCAGCCGTACCGGTCCCGTCAGCTTCGGCGCGCATCCCAGCCGTGTACTTCGATATGGCCGAAGACCCCATCAGCGGAGCTGTTCTCGATCTTCCCATGACCCCGCCAAACCTCGAGCGAGCGGTCTATTCCTGGTACCAGACCGCCCATGGTCGACCGGCTCCATGGGGACTGAACGATCCCATGCCCCGATCGTTGCTGCGGAATCGACTCACAGCCACGTTGATCCGCATCGAAGCCACCCGTGCCCACACTCTGGCTCCCCGGCTTCCCTCGCTCGACATCGTGGTGGGAGCACGCCAGCTTGTACGCACAGGCTACCGATATGTGGTGTTGCACGAGGCGCTGTATCCCACTGCAAAGCGCCAGATGACCGAAGCGATTCTCACCGGTGTGTTTGGAGAGCCCGAGCGGCACACGAGCGATCGACTGTTGGTGTGGACACTCGAGTCGTTGGACCCGGCCGGGACCACCACGGCCGAGGTGGACGATCTCTGAGCCTCATGCACCCTTCAGACCGTGAAAGGTGGGTGGGGAGGAGGTCATCCCGCAGTCAGCACTTGACAAGGGGCCACACTCGGGTGAAACGGCACCGCCCCCCCGGCTTGGGCGGCAGCTCTGCGGACGCCACGCGAGAGGTACCTGCCCGGCCCGGGATGTAAAGGAGAACACCATGGCGATGACAGCTGAGCGCAAAACTGCGCTGATTCAAGAATACGCGGTCGAAGAAGGCGACACTGGCTCCCCCGAGGTCCAGGTTGCTCTGCTCACCGAGCGGATTCGGTACTTGACCGAGCACTTCCGCACCCATCACAAGGACCACCACTCCCGTCGCGGGCTGCTCAAGCTCGTCGGTCGGCGTCGTCGGCTCCTGAAGTACCTTCGGGTAAACCACGAAGACCGCTACAAGTCGGTCATTCAGCGCCTCGGTCTGCGGCGCTGAGTCGAGGGGCGGCGGGTTTTCTCGCCGCCTTCGTGTTTATTGGGGTCGAACAGGCCCCACCCGGGCTGCGGCTCTTGAGCTGCGCCCACTGATCTTTTCTCGATTCCAATCCAACGCTTCCCTCCTGCCTTGCCGCATGCGCTTGGCGTTCGAGCGGTCCAACGCGTTTCGCAGGTCTCCGCGAGAAGAATGGCTGCCTTCACAGGTGCTCGCCATTCTTTTCACGCAGGTCTACGGGATGCTCGAGACTTCGAGAACGCATGGTGTCGTTCCGTTGCGAGCCGGTAGGGCCCGCCCATGCGGGTCCACCAAGGGGCAGATGTGGAGCGAGCCGACCATGACACGCGCCGTGCGTGGTGGTTCGGTTCGAACCCTTCTCATCGAGACGACGTCCGACGGACCGCGTTGCTTCGATGGTCTGGAGATCCGTATATGAAGACCCATTCTGTTTCCGTTGAAATCGGCGGCCGTGAGCTCACCTTCGAGACTGGCTGGCTTGCCAAGCAGGCCTCCGGCGCCGTAGTCGTGAAGCAAGATGACAGCTCGGTCCTCTGCACGTTCGTTGCAGACACCAAGCCCAGTCGCTTCGACTTCCTTCCGCTCACCGTGAACTACCAGGACCGCACCGCGGCTTCCGGCAAGATTCCTGGCGGCTTCCTCAAGCGGGAAGGTCGCCCCGGTGAGCGCGAGACGCTCATCTGCCGTCTCATTGACCGCCCCCTCCGTCCGCAGTTCGCCAAGCAGGTTCGCGTGGAGATGCAGATCATCGCCACCGTCATGAGCTTTGATGCTGCCAGCGACACCGACGTTCTCGCGCTGTGTGGCTCCTCGGCTGCCGTGGCTGTCTCCGACATGCCCACCGAAGGCACCGTGGCCGCAGTGCGCGTGTCGCGGGTCGGCGGCGAGCTGAAGGTGAACCCCTCGCGTGCCGAGATGGAACAAGCCGACATCAACCTCGTTGTGGCCGGTACCGCCGATGCCATCTGCATGGTTGAAGGTGGCGCCATGGAAGCCTCTGAGGCCGACATGCTCGACGCGATGGACCTCGCTCATGCCGAGCTGAAGAAGATCGTGGCCGCCATCGACGAGCTGGCAGCCAAGGTCGCAACCCCCAAGCGCGAGATTGGCGAAGCCCCCAAGGCAGACGCCGACGTGGCCGCAAAGATCGCCGAGCTCGGCAGCGACTCCCTTGCCGAAGCCATGGCCGTGCGGGTCAAGCACGACCGCAGCGCTGCGGTCCGCGCCGCACGCGACGCCGCCATCGCCAAGCTGGTCGACGGTGTGGAAGACGACGCTGAAGTCGAGCGCCTCACCACCGAAGCCAAGGGTGCATGGCAGAAGCTCATCCGCACCTCCATGCGGTCCAAGGTCATCTCGCAGCGCGTCCGCCTCGACGGCCGTGCCACCGACGAAGTCCGCGACATCACCGTCCAGGTCGGTGTGGGTGCTCGCACCCACGGCTCCGCGGTCTTCACCCGCGGCGAGACCCAGGCCTACGTGTCGGCCACCATCGGCATTGAAGAAGACGCCCAGCGCATCGACTTCGCCGGCGCCACCGACAACTTCCGCCGCTGGATGCTGCAGTACAGCTTCCCACCGTTCTGCACCGGTGAAGCCCGCCCTCTTCGCGGACCAAAACGCCGCGAGATCGGTCACGGTGCTCTTGCACACCGCGCTCTCGAAGCCGTTGTGCCGAGCCAGGAAGACTTCCCCTACGTGCTCCGCTGCGTGGCTGATGTCCTCGAGTCCAACGGATCCAGCTCCATGGCCACAGTCTGTGGCGCCAGCCTCTCGCTGATGGACGCAGGGGTTCCGCTGAAGGCTCCGGTCGCAGGTATCGCCATGGGCCTCATCAAGGAAGGCGACGACTACGCAGTCCTCTCCGACATCCTTGGTGATGAAGACCACCTCGGCGACATGGACTTCAAGGTCACCGGCACCCCGAACGGCATTACGGCCTTCCAGCTCGACACCAAGATCACGGGCCTTCCCCGCGAGGTGATGTTGCGCGCCATGAACCAGGCACGCGATGGTCGCCAGTACATTCTCGACGAGATGGCCAAGGTCATCAGCGCGGGCCGGGAAGAGCTGTCCGAGTACGCACCGCGCATCTCGGTCATCAAGATCAACCCCGACAAGATCCGCGACATCATCGGCCCCGGAGGCAAGACCATCCGCTCCATTCAGGAGCGCACCGGTACCCGCCTTCGCGTCGACGACACCGGCACCGTCCAGATCGCAAGCTCCAGCCAGGCCGACGCCCAGAAGGCCGTCGACATCGTGCGTGAGCTCACCCAGGAAGCCGAGATCGGCAAGCTCTACCTGGGCGTGGTCAAGCGCACCGTCGACTTCGGCGCGTTCGTGGAAATCTTCCCCGGTACCGAAGGCTTGGTGCACATCAGCCACCTCGCCGAAGGCCGGATCGAGAAGACCACCGACGTCGTGCGTGAAGGGGACGAGGTCCTGGTCCGCGTGATCGACATCGACCGCTCGGGCAAGATTCGCCTGTCCCGCAAGGAAGCGCTCACCGACGCGCTCTGAGCTTCGGCGGATCGCAGCGGGGTGTGGCGCAGGCTGCACCCCGCGTTCGTTTCTTGGTGTTCCCCGCAGGAGGTCGGCATGTTGCCTCGTCCAAAGCTGCTGATCCAAGTCTTGGCCCATGGTGAAGGACTGGCACTCCCCCGATACGAGACGCCCGGCTCCGCGGGGCTCGACCTGCGGGCGGCCATCGGTGCGTCGGTGGTGCTGCAGTCACTTGATCGCGCGGCGGTGCCCACGGGCCTCATTGTGGCGATTCCCGAAGGCTGGGAAGGTCAGGTGCGTCCCCGCTCAGGCAACGCGCTGCGCATGGGCTTGTCGATGCCCAACACGCCGGGCACGATCGACAGCGACTATCGGGGTGAGCTGAAGGTGATTTTGGTGAACCTCGGGCGGGAGCCGGTCACAATCGAGCGGGGAATGCGCATCGCACAGTTGGTGGTCTGCCCTGTGGGACACGCAGAGCTCGTGGTGGTGGACGAGGTACCTTCCGACACCGTGCGTGGCGCGGGCGGGTTCGGCTCTACAGGCGTCTGAGCCCACAGATGCCGAGCGCAGACACTGGGCCCGATCAGCTCTCCGGCATCCAGGTGGGCCCGTCTGTGGTCTCTTCATCGAGCGACGACGCTTCGGACGCCGCAGCTTGGATGCTCGAGTCGAGCGTTCGAGTGAGGAACAGCCGTCGGTCGGTGGACACCGAGCCATCGATCCGGCGCGAGGCCACCTCCATGTACACGCCCATGTCTTCGAACCCGAGGCTCATGAACATCTCGTAGGCGCCGTCGCGGCTGGCGCTGGTGCGCAGAACCACATGGTCGTACCGGGAACGGTCCATGATGGACAAGCGCAGCTGAACAAGCTGGCGTCCCAGACCTGTCTTGCGGTACCGCCGCAGCACGCCGAGCTCCGACATGTAGATCGAGCGCCGCACGGGCAGCAGCCCTTGCAGCTCCCGAGAGACTGCACCTTGCTGATGGGCGGGGACTGCCAGACCGAATCCCACCACCTGGGCGATGCCTCGCACAGCGAGGAGCACGATGTGGCCTGGGGTCTCAAGGTGCTGCCGGAGCACAGCCTGCGCCTCCGAGGGGTAGAAGCGCTCGTTGTAGGGAGGGTCGCTGAAGACGGTCTGGTACGCGCCTGCAAACGCCGCACGGTAGGCGAGACTGTGGGCCTGGCTGTGGAGCCGGATGATGCGAATTCCATCCCCGCGTTCGACGAGAACGTCGGGCTCAGAGGGGGGGACGGACGCAGGAAGGTCGGTGGACATCGGTGCTTCCTCTCAACCAGCTCAGCTCACACGGCGCAAGAGCGAGGTCGATAGTACCTGATGGAGTGGGGTGGAGTCGCAGCGCAAGGAAGCAACCACCACTTCAACGTCGCCGAGGCTGGTGTAGGTGCACAGCAGCGCGGTGCCGCCGAGCTCGTGCATTCGTGCGGCAGCTTCCCCCACCAGGGTGACGTGGAGCCGAGTCCCAACCACCCGGGTGACTTCGACCTCTCGAGGATGGATCTTGAGCCCTGTACCCAGAGCTTTCAATACCGCTTCCTTGGCGCACCAGTCACGGGTGACGGCGCGGGCGCAGTGAGCGTCCCGCGTTTGCTCCAGAGGGGTGAGCCAAGCGCGCACAAACGCAGGGGAGCGGAGCTCGACAGGCTCGGCGTCGATGCCCACGCGCCCGGGACCGATGCCAGCCACCGCGATCGCGCCGCCATCCGTGTGGGTGAGGCTCACCACCACCGGTCGGCTGTCGGGCCCGGACACAACTGGCGCCCCATCTGCATTGCGCGCAAGCGTGAATGCAGATGCACTCCACCCGGTGGCTTGGCGCACGGCAGCGCGCGCCGCTGCTTGCCCAGCCAGGCGATCCCGAATCCGGCTGTCCCGTCCGCGCGCAGACAGCCAGGCACGCTCATCGCGCGGGATGTGCTCGGAGGTTGCCGATCCCCACAGGTGGGTGGCTGCGGCGTAGGGATGCAGCGCTGTCTCGCCCCCACTGCCCCCCGCTGGGGTGACCGCAGCACCGGTCATGACCACCGGCCAGCCATCTTCAGGAACCGCGAAGCGGTCGGGATCTGGGAGTGGACCCGTGATCACCATCTGGAACCCACGCACCCGCAAGATCGGGCCTGCAGCGCCGTCGATGTCGATGTCGTAGGCACCGTCAGCGCGGGTCTGCACCATCACCCCGAGCGTTTCGGTGTCGAGGGTGTCTCCGATCCAGCGCACCTGCTCCACACTTTCCGGCAGGGCCATTTCTCCGTGTACGGCCATCCGGTGGAGGCCAGCGGCTTGGAACGCAGCTTCGAGCACCAGCGGACGGGTCAGGAGACCGTCGCCCAAGGCTGAGTGGTCGACTGTGGCATCGGCCATCAGACCGTTTTCCGCCACGGCATCCACCTGCGCGAGCACCTGGAATCCGGGGCCGTGGAAGAACCGCTGGTAGATAGCGGTGCGGTCGATGGGCTCTTCGGCGAAGAAGAAGGCCGGGGGAAGCGCGGCCAGCGGGGCACCCTGCTCCAGGCGCACGGTGGCCTCGAAGTGGGTGGCCTCAATCGTGCGGCCATTGCGGGACTTTCGGCGACTCGACAGTGTGCATGCTACCGTCTGGGGACCGGTCCGCTCAGCGCGAACCACCGCAACCGACTCTGCGTCTCCGTAGAGCTTGAAGGGTGTGGAGAAAGAGACGCCTTCAGCGCCGAGCAGTCCCATCCCAGGAGCCGCCTGGGCAGCGGCCGCCACCATCAACTCCAGTCCCACAACACCCGGCAGCACAGGAGTGCCGTCGATGGCGTGGTCGAGAATCCAGGGAGAGCGCTCTTTGGAGAGGGTCACTTCGCACACGACCGCGTCGCCCTCGTAGAACATGCGCTCGAGGAGGGGATGAGGAACGGGCTCATCGAAGTTCCCGAGACCGCCAGCCACCACGAGCTCACCCACGGTTCCGGCCGCAATCAGGTCGACCAGGAGTGCCGCGCCGGCTTCGGCGGGCATGAGGTCGACGCCTTGCGACTCGAGGAGGTGCTGCATGCCGCCGCGAACCGCCATGCCGGTATCTGCCCACGCGGTCCAGTCCATCTGGAGAGACCGCGGGCGTGACAGACACACGCGAGCGAGGGCCTCATTGGCTGCGGAGTAGTCGATCTGTCCTGCGTTGCCGAAGCGTCCGGCCACGGAGCCCATGTGCACGAACCATGCGGTGCGCTCCAAGGACTGGGCGAGGGCGATGCCGCCCGTTGCCTTGGCTTCGAACACCCGCTGGAAATCCTCTTTGGACTTGTCGGGCAACTGTCGGCTCTCCTCGATGCCAGCCCCGTGCACCACACCATCGATGAATCCAAAGGCCTCTCGGGCGGCCTCGAGGGCGGCTTGGAGCCGCAATACGGCGCTCTAGGCGGCTTTGACGGCGCGGTAAAGTGCGGCGGCATTGATCGTGCGGTTCATGCGGCGCGGGTGCGCATGGCAGATGAACTTTGGCAGGGCTGTGGAGCTACGGAGCTAGCTTGGGTGGTGCATCCAGTGCTCGCCGCATGACCGGGGACAAGCTCCTGTTCGCCCACGAGCCACGTTGATGACGTTGTAACTCCTAAACTAGCAGCATTACTTGATAAAAGAAAACTAGTTATGAT
>CAJWOS010000214.1 GCA_913044235.1 uncultured Pseudomonadota bacterium | reverse complement strand
CCGCAATCTCCGCGGGCGTGGCCGCCCGAATGTCCAGTCCGATGGGCCCGTGGATTCGCTTGAGGGAACGCTCATCGAAGCCGAGGGTCGCCAACCGCTCCAGCCGTGCAGCGTGGGTGCGCCGGCTGCCCAGCGCTCCGATGTAGAACACGTTTGAGTGCAGGGCTGCCTCGAGGCCCGGGTCGTCGATCTTCGGGTCATGGGTGAGGGCAATCACGGCCGTCCGCGCATCCAGACCCAGGCCAGCCATCACATCGTCTGGGTAGTCGTCATGGACCGCCAGCCCGGGCCACCGCTCCGCGCGCGCAAAGCCCTTCCGCGGGTCGATGAGCACCACCTCGAAGTCCGCGGTGCGCGCCATGGACACAAGCGACGCCGTGATGTGGACCGCGCCGATGATCACCATGCGCAAGCGCGGCGCATAGGGGCGCAAGAAGAACGCTCCTTCCTCCGTCTCCACCATCTGCGGACGGTCTCGGCGCACGGATTCGCGCAAGACACCACCCAGCTCCGGGTCGTCGAGCGTGACCACCCGCGCCACACCCCGCCCACCCACGGGCAGAGCGAGCCCCACCGGGTTCCGGGCCGCGACTGCCGCTTCCACCATCGCCAACAAGGCTGCCTTCATGCGAGGGGCTCCAGCCACACGCGAATCCGACCGCCGCACGCCAGGCCCACTTCCCATGCATCCTCGTTGGTGACGCCATACTCCAGCATGCGCCCCCTGCCGGCCTCCAACACCTGCAGAGCGTTGCGCACCACATCGCCCTCCACACATCCCCCCGACACCGAGCCCACAAACAGCTGGTCGCGACGAATCGCCAGATGGCTGCCCACCCGGCGCGGTGCCGAACCCCAGGTCTCCACCACCGTGGCCAACACCACCGCATGACCGGCATCATGCCACTCACGTGCGACGTGAATCACGTCGGCATCTGTGGATACAGGGGTCTGGGTCATGGGTTCTCCGGGCGCTCCACTCGCGGGCTGTGCTGAGGCCTCTGCATCCGCTTGGGGGAGGCTCGGATTGCCACCACTCGAAGCGAAACGGGCAGCCGGCATCGCGGCCTCCCGACGACATGCCACCAGAACATAGCGGGGCCTGTCCTTGGATGGGTCTGTCCTCGTTCCGGACCTGCGGATCCCCCTACCCGACTGCTCTGCAACGTCACGCCAACCCACCGTGGAGCGTCGACCGCGTCGCTTCCGCACTGCATCAACCGAGCCTCCACTCCCACACATCTGCCAAGGGCCCATCAAGCGTGCCTCCTGGGGTGTTGGACCTGCGACGCCCCGTGCCCCGATGCCGCACACAGGGCGCACCCACGCTCTTCATGGACCATCGACAAGCCCGTGGGCGTCGAGCGGGCCCCGGATGGTTGAAGGACGCACCCCCGATGCGATGCGATACGACCGTCTTCGCGATACGCGTGCCCGACCACAGCCCCCCATTGATTCCATGCCTTTCCTCATCATCCACGAATCCGGCCATCCGAACCGCCTCTTCGAGCTCCCCGCACCGCGCATCACCATCGGCCGGGCACCCACATGTGAGCTGGTGCTCGCCAATGTGTCGGTAAGTCGGGAACACGCCGTGCTCGAGAGCTTGCCGAGCGGGTCTGCTGAGGTCATGTCCCTGGCCAGTCACAACCCTGTGCTGGTCAATGATGCGCCCGTGAATGACTCGAAAGTGCTCGAGCATGGCGGAAGCATGCGCCTCGGCAAGTTCAAGCTCACCTGGCTCCACGAAGACCACCTCGACTCGTTCCGTACCCACCAGCTGTCCGAAATGCCTCGCTTCAGCCGGCTCGACTCCAAAGACAGTCAGGCCACGTATGCCCTGTCCGGCGCTCTGCAGAAGAAGCTCCTCAAGGTCGAGGCCCTGCGAGAGTTTGGTGCATTCACCGCACCTGATGGCACCGTGTACACCCTGGGCACCGACCCCATCGCGGTCGGCCCCGACGATGCCATCCCCTGTGCCAGTCGATGGGGCCGGCGCACGGCGGCCGTGGTGGAGTGGGCGGGAAGCAGCCACGAGGTCAAGCTCACCGGCATGTTCGCCAAGATGACCGTGAACGGGGAAACCGTGGCATCGAAAGCGCTGAACCCGAGCGATCTTGTGTCGATCAATGGCACCGAGTTCACCTACGCCGAAGTTCGAAAGAAGCGCTCCTGAGACGCCCACACACTGGCTTCAAGCCGTGGGCATGTCCTCGACGTCTTCTTCTTCCACTGTGTTGCGGTCGCT
This sequence comes from uncultured Pseudomonadota bacterium, assembly GCA_913044235.1. Taxonomy (GTDB): domain Bacteria; phylum Myxococcota_A; class UBA796; order UBA796; family UBA2385; genus CAJWOS01. Next base: position 9,004 of record CAJWOS010000214.1, on the reverse strand, counting down.
CACCTCTGCGGCCGCTTCGAGCGCAGCAACTTCAGGCACCGCGTCGGGCGAAGCGTCCGCCTGGACTTCTTCTGCTTCATCCACACCGAGGATTTCCTCGGCATCCTCGATTTCTTCGAGGTTATCGACCGCTGCGGTGCCGGACTGCAACCCCGAGCTTCCAGCCACCGCACCCGGGTCTGCCACATCGACAGGACCCAGCAACTGCTTTTCGTCGATCCGCGCGAAGATCCGAATTTCATGGCTGAGCACTGCACCGATCGACCGTACGCTCACATCCTGCTGCAGCTTTTGAAGCAGCGACATCTTCGCCAGATCCTCCTGCGAAGGCTCCGACTTCATCGGCCTCTTCATCTTCGGCTTCGGAGAGGAGTCTGGGCCGGTGCGACGCCACGGAAGGTGGATTTCGGTGGTCATGATTCGCTTCACCGTCTCCCAGCTCCCGCCATGCTCCTGCTCGATGAAGTCGTCGGGGAAGAGGGTGGACGTGGACAACGGGCGCAGCGCAGCCAAGACCGCCGTGCGACGCTGCGGGCCGATGATGGGCAGGGTGATGCGAATGGCCCGGAACATCTTGAGCTGCGCGTTGCTGGGCTCCGTGCCGTCATTGCTCTCCAGGATCGCTTGCATCAACAGCACCAGCTGGTCGGTGGTGAGCGTAAATTCTGAGCTCCCTAGCTCGTGCTCCAACAGTTCTTGCTGCAAAATGCCCCAGAGGGCCAGGCAGATGGTCTCACCCCGCACCGTTTCCAACGCAGGCATGGCATCGAGGAGAACCGCCGCTGCCGACCGAGGGCCGACCGTGCGGATCTGCTTGATCACCGCGGTCATTCGAATGGTTCCTGAGACCGCTCCGGTCCAGACCGCTGTGGCATCTCCGCCACTGCTCGCGCCTTCGTCCAGCTCCGGAGGCTCGTAGGTACTGCCTGCGACACCCGCCTCGACCAGTTCCTCAATCGCTTCGGCCAGCCGCTGCCGCACCACCGTGAGGTTCTGTGGTCGCCGTTCCGGCTGCTTCGCCAACATGTCGAGCACAAGCCGCTCGAGCGCAGAGTCAGCAAGCGACGGATTCGAGAGCGAGACGGCCGCCGGACGCTCCTGCAGCTGCGCCCTGAGAACGGCCGCATGGTCGTCACCGACAAAGGCCGGCTGGCCAGTGAGCATCGTGTGGAAGACCATTCCCAACGCATAAACATCCACTGTGGGCAACGACGCAAACTCGTTCCCCGCAATCTGTTCGGGCGCCATGTATTGGGGGGTACCCAAGACTTCTTCGCTGTCCTCTTCCGCGGCATCTCGCAGTCGCGCAATCCCGAAGTCGAGCACCTTGATGTGCTCTTGATGGCTCAGGTCCGAGAGGACGATGACGTTTTCGGGCTTGAGGTCGCGGTGCACGATCTCGAGGCGGTGAGCCGCCGCCATCGCGGCGCAGAGCTGATCACCGATATGCACCATTCGCCCCACGGTGAGGGCGCCATTGCGGTGGATGAGATCCTTGAGCGTGGAGCCACCGAGATGCTCCATCACCAAGTAGAGCCCCACCGAAGAGTCGAAGCCAAAGTCGGTCACGAACACCACGTTGGGGTGCCGAAGTCGGCTCGTGGCGATGGCCTCCGCCCGAAAGCGCTCCACGGCGTCTGGATCTTCGCTGAATCGAGGATGTAGAACCTTGACCGCATACGGAGTCTCAAGCACCTTGTGGACGGCGCGGTAGACCGCCCCCATCCCACCAATGCCGATCCGATCGACAATCTCCAAGTTGCCAAGCCGGCATCCGATGCGGGCGTCTTCTTCGATTGGAACGACTTGCTCGCTCACTTCGGTCTCGTCGGTCATGGGCGCTCCTGTCCTTCCAGTAACGGCTGTCGATCGCCCCGAACAGCCTGCGGGTGCACAACAGGAGCGTTCCTGGCACGGCCAACGGGCGCCTTCTTCACCAACGCCCCTTGCTTCGTGTCGGTCGTGCCAACCGTCGGTGCCCATCGGGAGGCCTGCGACAAGCCTGCCCCCGGCCCCTGCACCGTCGTAGCCAAAACAGACCATTGAATGGCAGCGATAGGCCATTCAGTAAGCCGCCTACCGATTTCGTTTCAATTCAGTCACACAAACGGCCATAAAAGCCCTTTTCTGAGAAAACGAATCCTATAGATGGCAGTCGTTTCCAACTGGGTACCCGCTACCCCCCCCCCAAAGAAAACAACACTCGGAGTGATCCAATGCGCCTTGCCGCTATCCCTTGTCTCCTTGCTGCCTCTCTCATCGGTTCCACCGCCCTCGCAGGCAAGAAGGACGTGGCAGACTACGGCTTCCTGATGGGCATCAGCCCCTTCGGTGGCACGGTCAACTTCGTCTACAACCAGAACAAGAAGAACTCTTGGAACTTCGCTGTGGGCAGCAGCATGCCCATCACCCTGGGCGCCACGATCGAAGATACCGAGTACGACGTGACCGGTGACACCAAGTGGAGCGGCATCTTCTGGAACCACCGTCCCGTCAAGAAGGCCGACTGGTTCCGCTTCGTGAGTGGTATCGGCGTGGGCCGCATCAACATCGACATCGAAGACACCACCACCAAGGCCAAGTACCAAGCCGTCTACAGCGAAAACCCGGTGCTCTACACGGGCCTCGGCTTCGGCAACAAGCCGGTCAAGGGCTTCCTGTACGGCTTCGACCTGGGCGTGCTCGCCACCGGTGGCACGAACGTGATGGTCGCAAGCGAAACCAGCACCCAGGCACAGGCAGACGAAATCGCCGACAACTGGCGCTTCGGCAGCGTGCTTCCGAACTTCCAGTTCACCATCGGCTACGGCTGGTAGTCCAGACCGTCTGGGCCAGGCCCCGAGCATCCTCGGTGTCTGCCCACCATCATGCGACCGGTCCCTCTTGGGGCCGGTCGTCTTGCTCTGCTCAGCGGCGAATCACCAGCTCGTCGTCTACCGACACATCCGTGAGGGTCTGCTCGAAGCCATCGGGCCAGGTGACTGTCACGGTCTCGGCCATGTCTTCGTTGCCGAGTCCCACGAGCAGGACCGGCTCGCTCGCCGATGCCGTGCTGTCGACCGTCATCCACCGAGTCTGCGTGCGACCGGATGCGGTGACTTGCACCCGAGCGCCCAGCCCCAATCGGTTTCCGGTCGGCCCATCCAGGCGTACCCGCAAGGTGGACTCGCAGCCTCCTTCTCCCAGCCAGACGTGCATGAAGTGCTTGCCGGCCGTGATGAGATCCGGTCGTCCATCCTGGTTGAGGTCTGCAGTGGCCGCGGCTCGCGCCCGGCTTCGATCAGCGAACTCCGACTCGGGTGCACGCTCGAAGTGGCCGGTGCAGTCTCCGCGCAGCAAGACGTCGGTCTGCTTCTTTTCTTCCGTCCAGTCTTCGTCACCAATGCTCTGTAGGAAGCTGGAGTCGCCTCCCGTGCTGCCGTATACAATGAACAGGTCTTCACAGGAATCTTGGTCTACATCGACAAACAAAGTGGCCCAGGACGTCATCTGCATGGGCGTGGGCTCGATCCAGCTGCCGCTGGCCAGCGTCGCATCCACGAAGCTCCCGTCGCCCATGTTCTCGAGGTAGACCGGGCTGCCCACGTTGGACAGGTACATGTCTGGATCCCCATCGTTGTCGGGATCTCCAACCGCCGCACCCATGGCGAACATCGACAGGTCGCAGGCACAGTCGTTCACCACGCTGAAGCGGCCATGACCGTCGTTCATCAGCAGCTGATTGGGCTCTACCCACGGTCCAAAGTCGTTGGCGAGGTAGATGTCCATGTCGCCATCGTTGTCGTAGTCCACCAGTGCGCCCTGATAGCTCAGGCTGTCCAGCATCGACTCGGGGAGTGCGTCCTCGTCTTTGATGAACTGTCCATCTTCACTCTGCAGATAGACGCCATGTCCCCACCCTTCGGTCTCTCCACTGAGGATGCCATCGTAGTCGTGGGAGGCGGTGTGGGTTGCGATGTACATGTCCACCCGCCCGTCGCCGTTGAGGTCGGCGAGGCTTGCCCCCCAGGGCATCGCTTCGCTGCCGGCAACCGTCATGCTCGTGAACTGTCCAGCGCCGTCATTTCGCATGATGACCTGCTCGGATGGCTCCGTTTCCAGCGCCAGGAACGCATCGAGGTCGCCATCTCCGTCGATGTCGGCCAACGAGGCCGCGCGGCCGGGAGGGAGTGGCGCACCGTCGAGGGTCGCATCAGCCTGGTCCACCAACTGACCGGTTCCGTCGTTCACAAACAGCACTGATCCGCCACCATAGGCGAGCAGCACATCCGGCCAGCCGTCTCCGGTGAAGTCTCCTGCAGCCACGCCCGGCGTGCCTCTTTCGTGGCTGTCTCGAGTCGGCAGGGTCTCCTTGGTAAAGTCCTGCGACAAGACCATCCGGTGGTCATCACAGGTCGGGAGCGCCGGACTGGATGCTCCTCCATCCTGCGGCCCCGACGGCAGCACGGACGGGGACGGAGCCGCATCCACCGCTTCGGTGGGGCGTGGCGTGGCAGAGAAGCGTTCGACCGGTGGGATGGCAACACATCCGCCGAGGAGCGCGACGACAGGGAGTAGGGATGGCTTGGACATGCAGGAAAGCTACTGAGCCGCCCGTGCCGCTGAAATGGTACTCCGATGTCAGAGGTGTGAGGAGTCATCCAGGACTGCACCGAATGATCCCACCAGAACTCCGGCCGGGTCCCACCTCACCTTGTGTCGCTGCAGCACCGACCAGTCTGCCCCAAAGTGGGCCGGCCAGAACGCAGGGTCTTCCGGCAGCGTATCGGGCAGGTACCGCACACCGCCGAGGCTCTGTACCCGCGCGTAGAGCGCCTCATTGTCGGCCAGCTGCACGGCGATGCGCTCGGGCGTGGGGGGCTCGGCCCGCCGCAGCAGTCCAAGGAAGAAGCTCCGCTGTGCATCGGGCAGTTGCAGGTGCGGCGCCGTGATGTGGCGCCGGTCGAGCGGAAAGAAGAGGACCGGCCCGCCACCAATGTCGTGGATCGGATGCAGGCGATCGAACTCCGCCGTCATCAGGTGCGTGCCCTGTTCGCCAAACGGCACGAACACCGTGAGCTCCGGGTGCGGGGCAGCCCCCTGGAGCTCCTCCTCGAGGATGAGCGGCGGCAGTCGGAAGCAGAACGCCTCCCACGAGATCTCCCACACGTCCACGCACCCCGGCAGGTGACCGAGCGCCGACAGATCCATGCGGGGGCCCAGGCGTCCGGGGCCTTGCAGGTCGGACATCTCCAGGTTGAACACCCAGTCTCCCGGCACGCGCGACAGCGCCGCGTCGACCACGCCACGCTCGAGCTGCATGGGGTCGGTGGAGTTCATGCGGGTCATGACCGATGCCGCGGTCTTTTCGGCGGCAAACCCATGGATGAGGTCCGTCTCGAGGCTCCCTGCGAGGCGGTCCATGTCACCGAGCAGAGCCGAGACCGATCCGTAGGCTGCCTGCACCATCCGCACGGACTCCGGCGCCGGCTCCAGCGGAATCCGGGCCCGAGTGATGAGGGCGAACTGCCCGTGTGTGGCCCGGACAGCGTCGAACAGGTCGCGGTTGTGCGTGGGGGAGCACATGTGCCGCTCTCCCGCGCCGGTCACCACCTCCAGCTCAAGGAGGTGGTCCATCTGGGTACCGCGATGGAACGACATGAAGCCGAAGCCGCCCATCGACACCGTGCCCCCCACCGACACGCTGAGCCAGTCGGTGACCACTGGAGGGGTGCGCCCCCGCTCGATGGCTGCCCGCAGCACATCTGACCAGGCGATGCCGCCCTCCACCTCCATCCAGTCGTCGGTGATCTGCAGGATCCGACCCATCGACTTCATGTCGAGCACGAGGCCGCCCCGCACCATCATCTGGCCACCGGCGGAGTGCGCATGCCCGCGCGCTGCGAGCGGGATCCCGGCGCGGTTGCAGAAGCGCACCGCCGCCACCACGTCGCTGGTATCGGCGGGTCGGAGCACCGCAAGCGGGCGCTGTCTGCGGACCTTGCCGAAGTCGAGCTCGGCGATGTCGAGCCAGCGGCCCTCGATGGAGACCTCACCCCGGAATGGAGGCAGGCGTGCGGTCCAGGAATCGGAGGCCATCGGGTTCATCCTCAGCAGATGGAGACAGCGGGAACACCGCCGGTGAAGTCAGGGGTGCAGGTGGATGGCGCAGGCTGCCCGAAGGGCCGACTCGATGGCACCCTCCATCCAGCGGTGCTGCTTCGACGCGTGCTCGCCCGCGAAGTGGTACCGACCCTCGGGCGCCACGATGGCATCGTGCAGCTCGCGCTCCTGGTAGGGCTGGAAGAACGCATAGGCGCCGCCGGCGTACGGGTCCTGGCTCCAGACCACCGATGCCCCGGCAGTGAGGTACTGCTCGCAGCCGGGATGGACCTCCGCGAGGTTCTCCCGAGCCTGCACGAGCCGCTCAGTGGGCGACAGCGCGCCCCATCGCAGAGCGTCCTGCCCATGGCAGTACGAGGCCATGAGCACCCCGCGGGTGCCGTGCGGCTTCCGCTCTGGGTAGTACACGGTGCGGATGGCCTGGTCGGTGACCGATGCGCCCCCGGTGATGCCGTCGGTGGTCTCCCAGAAACGCTCGCTCGCCTCGAAGAACACTCGCGTGGCCGCCTCGTAGTGCAGGTTGCGGATCGCCTTGCGCTTGTTCCATGAAAACGGGCACAGCACTTCGATGTGGCGAAGCACCGAAAAGGGCAGGGTGCAGATGGCCATGTCGCCCTCCACCACCGACCGGCCACCGACCGTCTCGACATGCACCTTCACGCCATGGTCATCCTGGTCGAGCGCATGCACCCGCGTGCCAAAGCGGATGCAGTCCCCCACGTCGGGCAGGAAGGCCTGTGGCAGCTGGTCCATGCCGCCCTCGATGGCCGAGGTACCGGAGCGCAGATCTTGGAGCTCTTCCCCCAAGAACTCAGCGGCCGATGCAGAAAGAAGGGTCTCGAAGCCCGCCACCAGACCGTACAGCTCGATGGCCGCATCCGACCAGCCTGCTCGGTGCAGGAGCTCTCGAAGCGACAGCTGCTGCAGCTGGTCCCGGATGCGCACCCACATCGATGGGTCGTTGCCGATGCGCGCTCGGTAGGGCGCGAGCAGGCGCTCCCAGCGGTCATGCAGGGTGAGGCTTCGCTCCGATGCCTCAAGCGGGAACTCCGCCGGCGCTTGTCCCGAGACCACGTCGCCCAGCCGAATGCGATGCCCGTGGCTGCAGAACCAGGCGGCCGGATTGAACGACCGGAAGGGACGCATCGTGAGCGTGAAGAGGTCGACATACTCCCGCACGAGCACATGCGACTTTGGAATCCGCATCGGACCGGCTTCGGCGTACTGTCCTGGACTGAACGGCTCTCGGAGCGTGCGAATCCGCCCCCCCACCCGCTGGCTGGCCTCGAGCACGGTCACGACATGGCCCGCTGCCCGCAGCTCCCGCGCAGCCGCGAGACCGGCGATGCCTGCGCCCAGAATCACCACGGTCTTTCGCGGCCCGTTCACGGGGGGCAGCCCATTGCGCACGATGTCGACCAGTTCGGGCGGGGAGCGATGCATGGCCCTACACCCCCACCCGCTGATGAAGCACGAGATGCCAGGCATCCAGGCGGTCGCGATCTTCGGCAGTGATTTGGTCTGGACGCCCCTGCACCACCGCTGCCAGAGCCCGCAGCTCCGCCCCCAAAATCTCGGCCAGCGATGCGCGAGCCTCAACCGGGATGTGCTGCAGCGACACCGACACCCCGGTGCCCCCGGATGCCGCAACCACATCGATTCGCACGGTCTTCGAGGCGTCGCCGCGCCGCCAGGTGTAGTCCACGCCCGAGGCATCGGGCACCACGGACAGCGCAAGGTCGCCGTGCATGCGGGCCTCGACCACACTCCCGCCCACCGCGCGAATCATGCGGTGGCCGGTCCACTCGGGCAGGCGAAATGGATCCGCCATGACGGCCATCACCTCGGTCCTTGCACGCGGGATCAACACCGCAGGATCGGGCACCACCGACGGCTCATCGACCGGGTCGAGGTACTGGTGCATCGTGTTGGCCAGCGCCGCCATGTTGTCTTCCACGAAGTTCCCAGCCACCGTGCGGTCTCCCCGCTCGATGAGCTCCAGGAAGTATCCGCAGTGCTCGCGCGACAGAAAGATCTGCCGCAGTCCCGAGACCGGGTCGCGCAAGATCTGTTCCGACGTGGTGCGGACCCCCCGCGCACGCAGCTGCTCAAGGGCGGCTTCGATGTCGTCGACCGCATACGCCACGTGGTGCACGCCCGGACCGAACTCTTCGAGGTACCTGCGGAAGATGGAGTCCTCGGTGAGCCCCTCGGTGACCACCATCACCTTTTCCGTGGAGCCGGGCAGCCACAACACGTGGTTGAGCATGTCGTGCGAGCCCGCTGGCGCCGCACCGGCATTCACCAGCTGGATCCGCGCCGGGCGAAATCCAAGTACATCCACATGAAAGCGAGCCACTGAAAAAGCATCTCGAACAATCAGGGTGTAGTGGTCGAGCTCCCCGAGCTGTAGGGCACCCAGAGCCATGGCGGTCTTCCCTCCCAACGGGTCGACGGTTCGGTAATGGGCCCACAAGCTGCGCGCCAAGGTCTCGAGCCGGTCGGCACGCGCCTGCGCCGCCGGTGCCGCCGGCGCTCCCCAGTGGATGATACCGCAGCCGGTCAGGCACCGCTCTCGTTTGCTCGGCTTGCCGCAATCATCTCCAGCACGCTGCGTTCAGCCGCCTGGGCCGCAGCCTCAACGAATTTCGGTGTGCCGCGATGCGTGAAGCCGTGCCCGGCACCGGCATGCACCCGCACCTGGGCGTCGGCCTGGGCGAGGGCCTCGCGCACCTGGTCCACCTCGCGTGGCGGAATGAGGGGGTCGACCGCGCCAAAATCGAGCGCGATGGGCGTGTGGGCAAGCGCATCCGGCACCAGGACTCGACTCAAGCCAGCACCATGCCAGACCGCCACCCCATCGACCCGTCGGGACTGGGCCACCCGCACCACAGGCTGCCCG
>CAJWOS010000213.1 GCA_913044235.1 uncultured Pseudomonadota bacterium | reverse complement strand
CCCGGCGGATGTGCGCCGACGCGGACGCGCTGAACGCGCGCGGCCGCCACCCCAAGTACCTGCCCGACGTCGACCTGCCCGAGGGCACGCGCGCGACGGCCGACGCCGCCGAGGCGCTGCGGGGCGCGTCCTTCCTCGTCCACTGCGTGCCCGTGCAGCACAGCCGGCGATACCTGCGGAAGCTCGCGAAGCACGTGCCGCCCGGGATCCCCGTGCTCTGCACGTCCAAGGGCATCGACCGGAAGACGTTGAGCCTCATGTGCGAGATCCTCCCGCACCACCTCGGCGACAACCGGGGCTACGCGTTCCTGAGCGGGCCGTCGTTCGCGCGGGACCCGCGCGTCCGCGCCGTGACCCTCTGGGGCGGCGGGGCCACGGCCGTGGCCTGCGCCGCGGGGGCCAGGGCGTCGGCCGTCGCCTGCGCGGACGACGCGGGCGTCGTCGCTCGGGTCAAGTGGATTTCGGGGAACGATCTCGACGATGCGATCCGTCAGGTTGAGCGCGTCGAGCTCGATGCTTGGCCAGGCGCCGCCCGGCGTCAGCCGCAGGAAGGCGCCATGGAAGGCCCTGGGGGTGGCCAGGTAGTAGTTGGTGCGGTCCCAGTAGTTTCCGTCCGTAAACGACCATGTGTGGCCCATTCGGAGCCAGTCCTGCCAGACCAGAGCGGTACGCTGGTAGAGCTCCCAGGTCGGAAGTCGGGGCAGCTGGTTGTTGGCGAACTGGCGCTCGGTGGACAGGTTCACGGAGGTGTTGCGGGTCAGGTTGGACTGGGCTTCCAGGAAGGGTGCCTGCAGCGTCATCGCGGCCTCGAACCCTTGGATCCAGCCCTTGTCCAGGTTGATGGGCACGCTTGTTCGCTGGGAGTTCTGCACCATGATGATGAGGTCTTCGACGGAGTTCCAGAAGTGTCCAAGCTCGACAGACCCCTGCACGCGCCAGGCCTTGGGGGCGACAGCCCGTGCCCCCACGTCCCACTGGGTGCCCCGCTCGGGCTTCAGGTCTGTGTTTCCGATGATGGCGCCACGGTCTCCGAACAGCTCGGTGAAGTCCGGCGGACGCACATAGGTGCCGCCGTTGGCCTTGAGTGCGACCGCGTCGATTGGACGAAGCAGCAGCCCGAGACGGGGTGTCGGGGCGAACAGGGTGTCGTTGGCTTCGGGTGCGATGGGGGTGTTGGAGAACGGAACCTTGCCGAGCGCGCGGTTGTCGAGGACCTGCGCTTGCAGCACGGGGGAGATGGTGATCCGGTCGGACCAGAGACGGATATCGGCGTCAACGGCGGGGGTGAAGGCGAGTCGCCGTGCCGAGTTGCTGGTCTCCTCCGAGAGCAGATCGGTGGTGATGAAGCGGTCCTGGCGCATGGACAGCGTCAGTCCTCCGATCACCTGGGACCCGAACAGGCGCTGCCAGTGGACCAGTCCACCGCCAGATCCGAATTGGTCTTCGTTGTGCTGGTTCCCCGTGCCCACCTCTCCCTCGCGATCGTCGTAGGTATCGCTTCGAAGAAGCATCCAGGTGCGGGCCTCGACCCGAGACTGACCCCGCTGGAGGTCCATGGAGGCGGCGGTCAGGCTCCGTGCGGTCTGGAGGCTCACCTTCTCCGTGGGGTTGTTGGCGTGTCCAGGCAGTCCCTCACCACGAGACAGGTAGGCCTGGAGCAGGGTGAAGCGGGTGTCTCGCGGGCCGAGCCGGAGTCGCAGGTGGGTGTTCAGCTGCCGCTTGTCGTTGTTCTGGCGAGTCGTGCGGCGGTCGTCGATGAGGTTGTACTTGGTGCCGTTGTCGTCGTAGTAGGAGAAGTCCCCCTCCGTCGCGAAGAGGTCGGCCACGGCGAGAACGTCCACGGGTGTCTTCCCCATGTCTTGGCTGTGGCGGGTCATGGCCGTGAGGCGGGAGGTGTCCAGGGAGCCGTGCGACACCGCTGCGTTGGTTCCGCGCCGCCCTTCTCCGGTGCGCAGGTGGACCACGCCGCCGATGGGACTGGCGGCCAGCTCTGGCGGGGCGTTGCCCCGGAATATCTCCACCCGCTCGAAGGCGAAGAGGGGCAGCTCCGAGAGGTTGACCGCGCTCGCTCCGTCGGGGTTGAGGGGGATGCCGTCGAGCACCACCTGTACCTGGCGCAGAGTGCTGCCCCGGATGCTGACGCCCGACCAGTCGCCGAGTCCGCCGAGGCGCTGGACCGTGGTGCCGGAGGCGCTGTCGACCACGGTCGACACATCGCTGCTGGCCGGAAGGCTCTCATCGACCTCGATGACGGTGACCGCGGCAGAGGTGGTCTGGGCGTCGGTGGCTTCAGCCGATCGATCATCGACCACCACCACCTCGGACCCGGTGACGGCGTCTTCTGCGTGACTCGGTGCGAGCAGCACGCTGAGGAGAAGTGCGATCATGGGGACTCTCCCACCAGGATGAGCTTTCCGGTCTCGGGATCGCGGTAGACGGTGCCCACGCTCTCCAGGCCCGAGCCGCCCTCGCCTGCGGTCTCTGGCACGCGGGGCAGCTCACGGCCCTGCTCCAGCTCCTGGTGGGAAGGCTGGAGGGCCTCGACCAGCTCTGGACTGCGGACGATGAGCGCGGCGATGAGCCCACATGCGAAGACAAGCATCACGTCGACGAGGTTGCCCATCACCGCCATGGGGTCGGTCCCGGCATCGCGATCGAAGCGACTGGTGAAGCGGTCAGGCATGGGCCGCCTCCGCTTCGAGACGGGTGAGGAGGGCGTCGTACCAGCGGCGACGGAGGCGCCCGGTGACAAATGCGAGGACGCCGACCAAGAGACCCATCACAGTGGTGTCAAAGGCGACGGTGACGGCCTGGGCCAGGACGGCGACATCGCCCCGACCGAGGGCTGCGAGGCCAGGGCCGAGGGGAATGAGCGTGCCCATCAGCCCGAGCATGGGTCCGGTGCGTGCCAGGACGTCCGACCGCTCGATGCGGGCCTCTGCGAGCTTCTGGATCACGGAGCGTGGGGCCGAAGCCAGCCGAGCGAGGCCGACTGCGCGCTCACCCAAGGCGATTCCCACATCGATGAGGACGACCGTCACAGCGAGCAAGAGGGCGAGCTGAACGGGCGTGGCCAGGGCATCGACGAGGACGCGTACGAGGGAGTGGACGGTCATGTACGCCCCGTCCCGCGGAGAACCCCGAGGCCCACCAGCGACAGGGCGCCCAGCCCCACGGCCCAGCCTGCCCACGGCAAGACCGGCGTGTTCTCTGCGATCTCCACCTCCGAGACGGTGGCCGGATCGACATCAGCAGCCGGTCCCTCGAGGCGCGCGGCGTCGAGCACGGCCTGGAAGTCGGCCATGCGGGTGGCATCGAGCTGTCCGCGGACGAGGCCCATGATGGGATGGTCCGGTCGGGTGTGCCCGCTACCGGGGAGCCCATGGGCAATCACGAGCTCGGCGAACTCGCGGGCGATCTGTGCGAGGTCGGCCTCGGATGGCTCATAGAAGCCCTTGTCCGCTGCCGTCAGGAGGATGGCGAGCATGTTGATGCGCACGTGGACGTTGTGCCCTTCAGACAGGAAGGCATCGAGCCCAAGTCCGTGTCCATCGTCGATGTAGACCCGCTTGACGTCGTCCCACACCCACGGCTGCACAATCTCGGGATTGGTGACCTGCCAGCCCCAGAGGTTTTCCATGAACCCGGTGCCCATGGTGCGGGCCCCCGCGTAGCCATGGTCCATGAGCGGCGAGATCCAGGCCGGGTTCAGCTCGCGACCGCGGAGCTCGGTGAGGAGCTCGGTGTCGAGGGGCGCCATCCGCGGGGCGCTCGGGTCTGCATGGCTGATCACGCGGGAGTGTGGGGCCGCTCCACGCGCCTGCTCCACGGCCAGCGACAGCCCCCCGAGGTAGTCGAAGGCATCGTTGTTGTCGAGCAGGCCGTAGAGGTTGCTCGCTCTTCCAAGGTAGGTCCGTCCGGTGTGGGTGAGGCGGGTGGAGAAGGCACCGTGGGCAGGCTGTCCGTCGATGCCGGCCCCGTAGGCGTGGCCCATGCGCAAGATCCACGCATCTGCCAGCTCCATGCGGGTGTCCCATGCGCCGCTGCGCTCGGCGAGACGGTTGAGGCCCGCGCCGTAGCCGCCGGGTGCGTTCCCGAAGATGCGGAGTGAGGCGGAGCGACCAGCCTCCACGGCGGCGACTCCAGCCTCTACCTGTGCCCGGGTGTCCCGCACCCAGTGTGCAGCCACCTGGTTGCGTGCGAGAGACTCGGATCCGGGAGCCCGCCAGGTGGCATCGAGCCGGGAGAGCGTGGCGTCGAGCGCGGGCGCAAGGCCTGGATGCTGGCTTCGAATGGACTCGGAGCTGGCATCGAGTGCCAGGAGCCATGCCCGGTCGAGCCACACCAGCTGGTTGGGGTACAGGTCCCGGAACAGACCGCTCGTCACGAAGGTCACGTCCCGCCGGCCGCCCTCGGGGAGCACGCCAGGCACGGGCGCGATGCCCTTGAGGATGCCGCGGCTGTTCCAGACGGGCTCGACCCCGAGCAGGGCGAGTCCGAAGGCGATCATGGCCCCCTCGTCGCGGACCGTGTCGCTGGCCCAGAGGATCACGGCCTCGGCCTCGTCGGAGGGGCTCTCGCCGGCCACAGCATCGGCAGCCAGAGTGCGGCCCAGATCCCAGGCGATGCGGGTGGGGGTCTGCTCTCCACCCAGTGCATGGAAGTTGCGACCGGTCGGGAGAACGGCCTCGGTGCGCACGGGGTCGTTGCCCTTGCCGGGGGCGATGAAGCGACCGTCAAGGGCGGCCAACAGAGCGGTACCTTCCAAGCCAGGACTCTCGACAAGAGCGTCTCGCACAGCGTCTGGGATGGGGTCCCCGCCGAACATGCTGCTCAGCATGGTCTCGACCTGTTCGGCAGACCACGCCCGCCCGAAGACGTGCAGGCCCAGGGGCATGAATTCTTCCTGGAGGTGGGTGAGGTAGTGGCCCACTTCGTGCACCAGCAGGTCGTCATCCACCTCCGCAAAGGTGATCCCCCGCACCTCAAGCTCACCCGCCATGCTGGCCGCCAGCTCTGCCTCCAGGTTCAGGGTGGAGATGAGCTGTCTCATCTGCTCGATGGCCCGCAGCTGCGCGGGACTGTTGCTGCCCGACTCAGCGGCTTCGTAGCTCTCGACAAGCTGCCGAAGCTCCAGCAGGTCGTCGTACAGGGGCGTGGTGGACAGCGCAGGGGTCAGGTGGTCGATGATGATGGCGTTGCCGCGACGCTTGGCCTGGATGCCCTCGCCGACTCCGTCCACGATGTAGATGTAGGCGTTCGGAAGGTCGCCCAGGACAAGCTGCGGGTAGTCGTCTCCCGAGAGGCCGTTGCGCTTCCCGGGCAGGAACTCGGCCGTACTGTGCCGACCCACATGGATGACCACATCCGCCTTCCAGATGTCGCGCACGTAGTGGTACCAGGCCAGGTACTGGTGGTGGGGCGGGAAGGTGAGGTTGGCGTGGAGCAGCTCTTCGTTGACTTCCCACCCGCGCGGGGGCTGCGGCCCCATCCACACATTCCCGAGCGCCATGCCGGGGATGAGCAGGTCGTCCTGCCAGGTCATGACGGAGCCCGGGGCCGCACCCCAGCCGGTGAGTCCTTCGATGCCGGTCCGACCCAGCGCCTCGGTCAGCGCGTCGATCTCGCCCCACTGATCTGCGTCCCCTGCAAGGACCCGCTCGTAGGCCACCTCCAGCTGGTGTGCGAGGTCGAGCCCACGGGCACGACTGGGGTGGTCGACCCCTTCGAGGAGGTGGTGGGTATCGCCCATGGCGGCGGCGATGCGGTCTCGTGCCAGCTCGATGCGACCCGCTTGCAGAGCCTGGTCTGCGGTGTTGCGCAGTCGGGTCAGAGGTCCGCCTTCGACCGACTGCCGCACGGGCTCGGAGAGCGTCTGGAACCAGCTCTGGTAGTCGCTGTTTTCGAGGACTACGCCAGACGTGTGCTGGTTCTTGAGCGCGCCCGCGTCTTGGCCAAGGTTCACGCCGGTGGCTTGCAGGCGTTCCAGCAGTGCCTCGGCGTCGTCGGGAACCGGTCCCGTCTGGTACCCGGCTGTGTGAAGGAGTCGGAGCAGCTCCACGAGGGTTCCGGGGACGTCCAGGTTGTCCGCACCGATGTTGTGTCGCCCGGGAGGGTGGTTGTAGTAGATGATGGCCACACGCTTGTCGGCGTTGGGGCGGATCTGGAGGATGCGCCAGCGTGCGAGCCGCGCGGCCAGGCGCTCGACCTCGGTGGGAATGGGCTCGGGACCGACCAGGCGCAGACCGGTGCGGGCATCGACTCGGGCGGGGCCGTCGACGGCGATGACATGGGGCTGGCCCTGCCCTTGCAACTCTGGCATGGCCACCACGTTGTGGACCTTTTCCCAGGGGATCCCATCGGTCGACAGGGCCCAGTCGGCTTGGTCGCGATCAGACAAGCGAATCGCGGAGATCACGGGCACGTCGAGGCGCGCAAAGGCGGCAGTCGCGGCCTGACGGCCTTCTCCCCCACCCACGACAAAGTCTTGCAGCACCACCACTGCAGAGAGGGGAGCCTCGCCGAGCACTGCGTCGAGACCCTCCATTGCGGTCACCGAGGCCTCGCCCCAGCGAGCGAGGACGGACAGACACGAGAGGGTGTGCGAGGCCAGGGCGGCGCACATGGACTCATGGACGGCGCGGTCTGCGGGGCGGTCTCCGGAGTCGTAGTCGAGGAGGGCGACCACGCCGCGGTCGGCAGGCAGTGCCAGTGTGTCGGCTGCGCGCAGCTCGCCATCGATCATGTACCGGATGGGGGACTGGTCGATGGGGGCGGGGACAGCGACGCCGCGGCTGTGCCGTGCCGCGACCCATGCGAGCAAGCCGGCCACGTTCTCGCTGCCACGGGCGTCGCGGTAGGCACTGGCCTCGAGCCATGCGGCCTGACCGGGGTGGGCCAGAGCGAGTCGGCGGCGCGCGGTGCCGCGATCTTCGGCCGCGGCGAGCGCGTGGGTGAGGGCGTGAAAGGTCTCGTCGGAGACGCCTTCGAAGGTGGCCTGTCCATCGATGCGGGCGATGGGCGTCATGCTGGGGTCGCTGGACAAGGCGAGGAGAGTCGCTTCGGCTGGAGGTGGGTACTCTGCGAGGACCTGCTTCAGGCGGGGAACCTGCTCCCCATGAACTCCGAGCAGCACGACCGCGTCGGCGCCGGCCCACAGGGCGCCAATGCGGTCGTCGGTGAGGGCAGCGATCTGGTCCGTGGTGCGGAGGATGACGGTGTGCGATGCGTTGCGATCGAGAAAGGTGTGGGCGCCCGACGCGGTCTCTGCCGCAGAACGGTTCGACACCACCCCTACGATGCGGGCCGCGAAAGCATCCGATGCGCTGAGCAGCACGAGGAGTGCGGTCAGCGCAAGTCGCAGAATGCTCGTATGGCAGGCGCTCTGCATCAGAATTCCACCCCTTTTCGTGCCCGGATGCCGGATGCATAGGCGTGCTTTACGAGGGTGTGTTCTGTGACGGTGTCGGCTACCGCGATGATCTCGTCGGGCGCCCGCCGTCCGGTGAGGACAATCGACATATGCTCGGGCTTGTCGCGCAGGACACCGACGACCTCGTCGATGTCGAGGTAGCCGTACGAGAGGCTGAGGTTCAGCTCGTCGAGAACCACCACGTCGTGCTCGCCCGCTTCGATGAAGGCCCGCGCGCGGGTCCAGCCGGCTTGGGAGGCGGCGATGTCCTGGGCCTTGTCCTGCGTGTTCCAGGTGAAGCCGTTGCCGGAGACCACATGGGTTACGCCGGGAAGCGTTCCGAGCAGCTTCCCTTCTCCCGTCTTCCAGGTTCCCTTGATGAACTGGACAATGGCGACCTTCTGACCGTGACCTGCGGCACGCAGAACGACCCCAAAGCCGGCGGTGGACTTCCCCTTCCCGTCGCCGGTGTGGACGACGATGACGCCGCGCCGGATGGTCTTGCTGCGCACCTCTGCATCGCGCACGGCCTTGGTCTTGGCCATGCGTTCCTTGTGTTCTTCGGGGGTGTCTGCGGGGTTGGGAATGTCGCTCATCGGTGTGCCTCGAGGAGGATGTTCTGGCTGGAAGGGAGTGGGATCGGCTTCACTGCGACGCCGTGGAGGTCTCGAGCTGCTGCATCGAAGGAGCCTGGCCGAGGCTGTCCAGCGACCGGTCGGGATGGACCAGTCCCTGCACTTCGTAGGCGGCCTGCACGAGTCCCAGTCCAGGGTCGCTGTGGTACTTGCCGGGCACCTCGATCACCGGCCTGGCAGCAGGCAAGCCTCTGGAGCGTGCTGTGAGCGCACAAGGTGGCACCCATGCCTGTCTGGGTGATGACCATGGGCGGGTCGATGGCAAGCAGCTGCTCGGGGCTGTACCGGGGCCTCTCGACATAGCCGTGGGCTTCTGCGAGGTCGTCGACCCCCGCGAAGTGGAGCATGTCGGTGTAGCTGGAGCCGGTCGTGCCACCGAACAGGCTGTCGCCGTAGATGGACAGGTACAGGCCAGGGGCTTCGGCATCGTCGGGGATGGCGGCATCGAGTGCACCCAAGCGCATCCGATAGTCGGCTTCGAGACGGGCGGCGCGCTCGGGCTGATGGAGCAGCTGGCCCAGCGAGCGGATGTTGAGGATGGTGGTTCCCACTCCCCGCATCTCTCCCAGGTCGAAGACCACGATGCCCGCATCGCGGAGCCGCGACAGGAAGGCCTCGTCGGCGAAGTGGGATGCCACGACGAGGTCCGGACTGAGCGACAGGATGGTCTCGAGGTCGGCTGCTCGGGCGACGCCTGGACGGCCGGCGTAGCGGTAGCCCTCGGGGTGGGGCTCTTGACTGTGCTCGGAAACGGCGACGATTCGAGTCGGCTCGACGAGCGAAAGGAGGATTGGATCGGACACGATGTTGAGGGATACGATCCGCTGGTAGGCCCCGGTCGGAACGGTCTGGCCTCGGGCGTCGGTGAGCGCCGTCGGCACAGCAGCGCTCGGTGCGGCGCCAACGATGGTTCCCTGCACGGTCTGCGGTGCGTCCCGTCGGGTGGCACCCCATGTGGCAAGGGCCAGGATTCCGATCAGCGAGATGCCATTAAAGAGCTGCAGCTTCACGCCACACCTCCACCGGTGGGCAGCCGGTAGGCCAGACCTGCTCGCTCGATGAGGTCGACGCCATAGGCCGCACGGACGGGCTCCAGGGCGACCACCTCTGGGGTCGGTCCCGTGTACTGGACCTGTCCGTCCTGCAGCAGGACCGCTCGATCGGTGTGCTCGCGCACCTCGGCCAGGTCGTGGAGCACGGCGATGATGATGCTGCCGCGCTGCGCCAGGGTGCGCAGGATGGTGTGCAACAAGAGAACCTGGCGCACATCGAGCGCGCTCGTGGGTTCGTCGAGGAGCAGGACCGGCGCTTGGGTGGCCAGTGCGCGTGCCAGCAGCACACGCTGTCGCTCCCCGCCGGACAGCGTCGAGAAGGGTCGCTCCGCAAGGTCAGCGACGTTGGCATCCTCGAGGGCTTGCGACACGACTGCGCGGTCGTGCGCGGATGGTCGGGACCAGGACGACCGGTGGGCAAAGCGGCCCAGATCCACCACGCTGCGGACAGAGAGGGGGGCCGTCAGGGCGGTTCTCTGCGGAACATAGGCGACCCTGTGGGCCCGCTCTCGGGCGGACAGCTGGCTCAGGTCCTGGCCATCAAGCGTGATGGTGCCTGCAGATGGAAGCAGGCCGACCATGGCCTTGAGAACGGTTGTCTTGCCGGCTCCGTTGGGTCCCACGAGGCCCATGACCTCTCCGGGATGGGCTTGAAGATCGACCCCGTGGACGACCTCGGGCCCATGTCGATGCCGAACCCGCAGTCCCGTCACCGCCAGGCCACGCTGTCCAATCGACGGCGGGCTCATGCCATCCTCCCTTCACGGGCGGCGCGGGCGAGGAGGTAGAGGAAGATGGGGGCGCCGACGAGTCTGGTGACCACGCCCAGGGGGAGGTGCCCCCGTGTGGGAACCACGCGCACGAGGATGTCGACCCAGATCACGAAGGCCGCTCCGCCGAGGAACGCGGCGGGCATGAGCTGGCGATGCTCGACGCCGACGAAGGGGCGCAGGGCATGAGGGACCATGAGTCCCACGAAGCTGATGTTTCCGCCGATGGCCACAGCCGCAGCGGTGAGGGTGGCGGTCCAGATGATGGCCCAGCGCCTCACTGCGACGACATCTACGCCAATCGAGCGTGCCTCGTCCTCCCCGGTGAGGAGCGCATCGAGGTGGCGGGCCCAGCTCATCGCTACCGCGGTTCCCAGCACCACCATGGGTACGGCAAGTGCGAGGTGGTGTCGTCCCTTGGCTTCGACCCCACGCAGAGTGAATGCGACGATGGCCCGACCCAGCTCGAAGTCTTCACTGGCGAAGCTGGTCAGCAGTCCGCCCACACTGAGAAAGAGGCTGGACAGGATGAAGCCGGTCAGTAGAACTGTGATGACACTGGCGTCGCGCCCCGTGACCGTCATCAAGAGCATCAGAGCCAGCCATGCGCCGAGCAGACAGCCCACTGGAAGCAGGAGCTCAGCGGGCAGCCATGCCGGCATGCTCCCGGCCAGCAGTACATTCCACAGGCTGAGCACGACCATGCCACCGAGGCTGGCGCCGGCTGTGGTTCCGAGGATGGAGGGGCTCGCGAGGGGGTTTCGGAACAAGCCCTGGACGAGGACCCCACCGGTCGCGAGGGCCGCCCCGGCAAGTCCGGCATTGCCCAGCCGCCACAGCCGCAGCTTGAGGTAGGTCTCTCGAAGGGCCAGGTCGCTCAGGTCGCCGTCGCCGACGAGCAGGCCTGTGATCATGCCGCCGGTGAGAACCAGCAGGAGAATGATCCATGTCAGGCCGCTGCGGTTCATCGCCACATCCCGGCCCGGGGCGCAGACACGCGTGCAGACGTGCCGCGGGATGACCACAGAGCAGGCTCGACCCGCGCAGATGGAAGCGCAGGCAGGATGGTGTTTTGGAGCCTCTTGGGCTGATTTCTTTCGGTCGCGGCCTCGCGGGGCGCGTGGACGGTCAAAGACCACACACTCCGCGGTCGTGGCTCGGCGGATGGGTCGCGGAGACGGGGGACGGTGCTCATGCACACTCCCCTGTCGTAGCGCCTTGTCCAGGCCACGCAGGTACACATCGCATCCTTCCCTCCGAAGGTGTGATGGGTGGGGGCAGAGGCCGGTCTCCTGGCTCACACACCTCCGGTAGAACCGGTCCTGACGCGCCTTCCCGGGACAGTTCCCAGTGGCGATGGCGTCAGGCGAGGGTGTGCTCACAGTGGCGGGG
>CAJWOS010000212.1 GCA_913044235.1 uncultured Pseudomonadota bacterium | reverse complement strand
GGTTCAGTACACCGGAAGCGAGGCCAATGGCGATCACCCGACCAAGCGCCGGTCGGGGTGGATTCAGCGAAATCCAGAGGCGGAACTCATGGAGGAACAGAGTGGCCGCTTTCACGAGGAACACTAGCGCGAGCCAGTCCCACCGGATGCGCGGCAAGAGTGTCGATAGTGCCGTGCGGTCCAGATCCCGAAAGAGCAGGCCGATCACGACCACGGAAACGGTCAGCTGGGCGACGCGCCACCACTGGCTGGAGGAACTGGGCCGTGGAGTCATCGGGCTGGGCGACACTCCACACTGAGCTCGAAGTTGCCGACGTTGCCTTTTTTGCCGTCGACCCACACGAGGTGATCTTCGTCTCGACCCACCGAAACGATTCGGATCTGATCTCCGGAGCGCCGGTTGGAACCTTCACACTCCCCTGTGCTGGTACTCGCCGTCGGACAGCGCTTCGAGTTGCCCCACCGCACGCTGAACAAGTCGAGGTCGGCACAGGGGCTTGCGAGCCGCACGTCGGCCTGCATGTTGGCGGGTACATTCAGGGCATACACGGCATCGGGGCTGTCTTCATACGACTCGGAGCGCGGGGTTCAGTACTTGGCGCGGTAGAAGTTGTCTCCGAAGTGTGCGCCTTGGCCACGATTGCTGCCCTGGACAGTCTCTCCACAGGCAATCGGCTGGATCGCGCAGGCCGCCTGGGGCTGGGACAAGTCTTCGTCGCAGTCTACGTTCGCATCGTCGAGAGGACCGGTGTTGTTGGGCAGTCGCTCCACCGATGAAGGCGATGAAGACGATGACCTCGAAGTCCCCTTGGACTTTCCACCCCCGTAGGCCATCGGCTTGGGTGCATCTCCCCCGAGGAACGGGCCGCACGCCAGGATGAATCCCAGGGACATGCCGCCCAGGATGGTGAGCTTCATCGGTACTCGCGACATTTGACTTCCATCCGGTAGTTGCCAGTGGCGCCGTACTTTCCGTCGACCCAGACGAGGTGAGTCTCAGGTTTGTTGACAGTGGTGATGGTGATTTTCCCGCCACGTCGGGAGATGTCGGCTTCGCACTGGTTGATGTTGGTGTGACTGGCAGTGGGGCACTGGTTGGGTCGGTCCCAGGTCGCGCTGAAGATGTCCAGGTCGGCGCAGTCGCTGATCAGGTGGATGTCGACCCACGTGTTCGATGGAATCTCCAGGAAGTAGGGTGCATCGGGCCCCTCGTCGTAGCCATGGTGTTCCGGCGTGCAGGCCTTGGAGACGTAGAAATTGCCGTCGAACCGATAGAACTGCGTGTCGTTGTTGCCTTCGACGATGGAGCCGCAGGTGATGGGCGCGATGCTGCACCCGCGGGGCGCGGTGCTCGGGAACTTTGGGCTGCAGTCCACGGGCTTCGTATCGAAGTCCGGATCGATCTCACGAATGGCCGGAATCACCTTGTTGACTGTGCGTCCGCACGTGAGCGGAATGCCGCTGCATGCAAGAAGGAGGGGACTGAAGACCGCAAGGCCAACGAAGCGACCACGGAACAGCATGCGGGGTGGGCCCGAATGCATGGCTCGATCTTCGGTCGGTGGCATGATGGACTCCCATGCGAGGCGGTGTGCAGTTCTCGGGTCGAGACGTGGCCCGGTCCGCCCCGGCCGTCTTGTGGAGCGCGAGACTACTCCGTTTCAGCTTCGACTGGGATGCCCGGCATCCAGCCATGCGGCGAGGCCCCCTTCGAGATGCCATGCATCCTCGAACCCTCGCCACCGCAAAAAGCGCGCTGCATCGGCCGCTTCCGTATCTCCAGTGTCGTCGAAGACCACCACGCGGACGTTTGCGGGTGGCAGCTCGGCCAGTCGGATCCCGAGCGTGGAGAGCGGCAGATTCATCGCGCCTGGGAGGGTCTGCGCAGCATGGGATGCCGGCAGGCGAAGGTCGATCAACTGCACCGGCTTCGGGCCATTGAGCTCACCGGCCACCGTTTCGGCAGTGCGGGCTGTGCTCGTGGTGGCAAAGTCGGTGGGGGTGTCGAACTCGGGCACATTCTTCAAGGAGTCGAAGTCGTCCCCGGAGGTTCCGTCACCGTGAGCCTCCTTCATGGCTGCATCCTCGCGATCCTGAAACTTTCGCGCGGCGCGACCGAGGACGCGGAAGGGCAGGTTGACGATGCGGCGAATCATGAGCTCTCCGTGTGGAGGCGGGTTCCAGGGCTGGGGTCCCTTTACCTCAATGTTGTTGTCCTGGAGCATGAACCGACGCACTTGCCAGACGACCGTAGGTTTCGGTCATGGTGCGCAGGCGGTCTGCAGCTCCGAAATCGAGGTAGGGCGCGCGCCACAGCCAATTGCCCTCAGCGGTGCCTGGAGTATTCATTCGGTGCGTAGAGTCGAAGTTGAAGACGTCTTGGAGCGGCGCGACGGCCCATCGCGCCACGCTTGCCCATGCCAGCCGGATGAAGTCCCAGCCGGGTTCTGTGCCATCGCGGCCCACGTAGACCCGGTAGCGGTGTTGCGAGCGAGAGTCTGTGGACTGGTACCAGCCCTGCACAGTGTCGGTGTCATGGGTGCCCGTGCAGGCCATGCAGTTGGCGTGCGGGTAGCTGTGCGGCAGGAACGGGTGGGCATCACCGCCACCAAAGCCGAACTGCAGCACCTTCATGCCCGGTAGGCCGAAGTCGTCTCGCAGTGCCTCTACATCCGGCGTGATGATTCCGAGGTCCTCGGCCACAAAGGGGAGTTGGCCGTGGAGATGCTCGCGAACGGCGGCGAAGAGCTCGCGACCGGGTGCAGGGCCCCAAGAGCCTCGGGTTGCGTCGCTTGTGTCTGCGCTGATCTCCCAAGCCGCAGCAAATCCACGGAAGTGGTCGATGCGGACATGGTCGGCGAGATCAAGTGCGTTGTCGAAGCGTGCGCGCCACCATGCGAAGCCGTCTGCACGATGTGCATCCCACGCATAGTGGGGATTGCCCCAGCGCTGGCCGGTAGGGCTGAAGTAGTCAGGCGGTACGCCCGTGACAGGATCGGCGCGCCATGACCCGTTCTGGGGGTGGCTTGAGCCGCGGAAGAGGTGCCGTTTGGCCCAGACGTCGCTGCCGCCACCAGACACAAAGATCGGAACATCGCCCACGACCTCGATCCCCCGGCTGCGTGCGGCGGAGAGGACGGCCTTCCACTGCCGTCGGACCAGCAGCTGGGCAGCGATGCGCGCCCGCACGCGGGAAGCGAACTGGTGATGCGCGTGCTCCAGCGCGCCGGGGTCCCGATTCGCGAGGGGCGCAGGGAACTGCTGCCAGCCATCTACGCGGTGCTCTTTTCGGAGGACTTCGTAGAGCGCATGATCCTCGGCCCACACGTGCTCTCGCGAGAACGCATCGACCGCGTCTGGTTCGTTTTCGGCGAATCGGTGGGCGGCACGGTCCACAAGCGGCGCGTGCCAGTGCTCGAGCGCGTCGCGATCCACTCCATTGGGACGATGCGGGATGTCTCCGAGCTCTTCACGCTTCAGCAGTCCATCATCCACCAGGCGATCGAGGCTGATCAGGTGGGTCCCCATGGCGAATGCGCTGGGGCTGTCGTAGGGCGAGAGTCCTGCACCCGGCGGTTGCAGAGGCAAGACCTGCCAGAGGGTACATCCCGTCCGAGCGAGGAAATCGAGGAACTGGATGGTGTCGTCGCCCAGCTGCCCTGCGGGACCGCCGCCGGGGATACTGGTTGGATGTAGGAGGATGCCTGCGCGTCGCATGGTGAAGTCCTGGTCGATTGACAAGGCGGGATAATTGGAGCGACGGCTCTTGGCGAAACCCAAAAGAAAGCTGGAGGATTCAATCTGTTTCTTGAGCTTTGGTCGCCAACACGATAGTGGCCATGGCATTTTTTCCCCGTATCGGAGGTGTCCTATGTCGGTTCGTTCCGGCAAGTCGGCGCGGCATCGCGCCAAGCTCAAGGCAAAGAAGCGCAAAGAGCGTCTTCGCAAGTCTGGTCTGCTCAAGGTTCGCAAGGCCGGTGGTCGGATGCGTCGCGTCAAGCCCCACGCAATTGTGAAGATGAGCTGAGCAGCATCATGGCGGCCCAGTAGAAGGCGGCTCCCGCATGGGCGGGGCCGCCTTTTTTGTTCTCCGATTTTCCCCAGTATTGATTGGTTTCCAGGGATTGGTTTCCAGGATCGCAGTGATCGTCACGCTTGGGGTCGGCCAGTTTTGTCCCCGAGCGAAGGCGAAGCCGTCCAAGCGAACGAGGTTGGCGCTTGAGGGTGGCGATTTGTGTATGATCTCCGCGCAACGCCAGGATGCAGCCGCTCGGAAACGATGACGATCGATCGTGGAACACAACGCTTTTGAGAAGCGTTTGTGCTTTGCGAAGACGCTGTTTTGATAAGCATCTTGAAGAAATGTAGAAGAGCATACGCAAAGGGCTCCATTGACGTGACAAGAGATTTTGGGTTTCATGCTCGGGTCATCTTTGCTCCTGGGGTTCCCGAATGCGGCGAATGCTTCGGTTGACCGTGATTTCCTTTGTCTGCACCATTCTCCTTGTGATGATCGGCGCCTTGCGCGAGCGGCTCACAGGAGCTCAGGCCGCATCTGCGCTACCGGCCGTCGAGGCGTCTGTCGCACTGTCGACCATGCCGGTGCTGGCTTCTGCTCGCGTCGAGTCGGCTGCGCTCGAAGCGGGCGTCCTTGGCGAGCCTGCCCGCGGTCTGTTCGAAATGACCCTGTTTGAGCCGACGGCTCCGTCCCAGCCGCCGCTTGGACCCCCTTCGGTCGAGCCGGAGCCGCTGCCCTGGTCCCCTCCGTCGTGGTTTCCGGAAGGCCAAACAGAGGCGCTCCATGCGGTCGACCACATCTCTCACGCTCCCGATCGGGTCGGCCCCAACCTGAAGCTTCGAAGTCGGTCGGTTTTCGTGTACGACCTCGAGGCGGGGCATGTGCTTCTCGCAAAGAATGCCGACGACCGCAGACCCGTGGCCTCGCTCACCAAGGTCGTGTCTGCGCTCACGGTCGCATCGGAGTCGCCCGATCTCGATGCTGAGCACTGCCTGGACATGTCGAGTCGTCCGAGCTGGCCCGGAGCGGTGTCTCGGCTTCGTACCGGTACCTGTACATCGGGCTGGGACCTGCTTGGTGCCGCACTCGTTCGCAGTGACAACGGGGCTGCAATCGCGCTCTCCCAGGTTGCTGGGTTGCCACACTTTCCGTTTATCGACCGGATGAACATCGTGGCCGCTGAGCTCGGGATGGACCAGTCCTCCTTCTCGGATCCTTCTGGTGTTGAGGACGACAACCTGTCCACCGCACGCGACATGACCCGCGCAGTGGTCGCGGCTTCTCTCCACCCAACCGTGCATCCAGTGGCCAGCGCGCCCTACTGGGATCTCACGGACCATACGCGCGATCGCACCCGGCGGCTGTACACCACCAACAAGCTTGTGAAGCGGCGGGGAACCGAGATCCTTGCAGCGAAGACCGGCTACACCGACACCGCGCGGCACTGCTTCACGGGCGTCTTCCGTTTGCGGGATGGTCGGAAGGTCGCTCTGACCGTGCTCGGGGGCTACTGGAGCCGGCACCGTTGGTCGGATCTGCGCACGATTCTGGCGTGGATCGAGCGGGGCGCACCCGGAGCCGGTGAGCCCACCTGACTCACTGGCCTGT
Organism: uncultured Pseudomonadota bacterium; assembly: GCA_913044235.1. Lineage (GTDB taxonomy): Bacteria > Myxococcota_A > UBA796 > UBA796 > UBA2385 > CAJWOS01. Next base: position 5,650 of record CAJWOS010000212.1, on the reverse strand, counting down.
GTGCTCGCGCCAAATCCGGAGCATGCGCCGAACGGGCTCGGCAGCCCCCCAGAGGAGCTGGTCTCCCAAGGTCAACAGGCCGATGTGATCGGGAGCCGTGTGGAGGCGTCTTAGACGACCTACCGCCACGGTCATCGTGCCGGTGACGGCCGCGGGTGTGAGTTGACGTTGGGTCGCTTCGGGGGTGTTCGGCACGAGGTGGGTCCACGGGCTGGTGGACTGGATGACTTGGGCGATCTCATCGAGGTCGGCGGGTCGAGTGAGACCGATGGTCACGGCTTGCGCATGACACCGCAGGCTGCCCACCCGTACGGCGAGTCCGTCGATGGGGACCGGCGTGGTTCGTCCCAGGATTCGGGTGCTCTCGGCTTGTCCCTTCCACTCTTCGCGGGAGCGACCGTCTTCCAGCGGTGCATCAATCCACGGCAGGAGGTTCCCGGCGAGTGGGTAGCCGATGCTGCCGGTCGGATGATCGGAATGATGCATGCGTGCGGCGACTGCCTCCGCGACGTCGAGCGCACTGGAGCTGGCAGCAACCTTCGCACCGATTTTTCCGAGATCGTGCATCTGGTGGACAAGTTCCACCATCTTTTGTGCTCCGGCACCACTTGCAGCCTGGTAGGTCATGGTGGAAAGAAACCGCACCAGATCAGCGCGAAAGAGACCACCCAGTCCCATGAGCAGCAGGCTCACGGTGCAGTTTCCGCCCACGAAGTCCCGCTTTCCGGCGGCCAGTGCTGCGTCGATGAGCGGCCGGTTGATCGGGTCGAGCACGATGGTGCTGTCTGGCTCCATCCGAAGGGCACTCGCGGCGTCGATCCAGGCTCCCTTCCACCCGGCTGCCCGCAGCTGCGGATGTGCGGCGCGGGTCCAGGCGCTCCCCTGACAGGTCACGATGGCCTCGCAGCGTGACAGGGCGCTCAGGTTGTCGGCAGGAAGCAAAGGAGGAGGCTGTCGCGCTGCCCCCGGGGTCTGCGGCGGCGGCCCTCCGGGAGACGACGTAGAGAAAAAGGATGCCTCCAGGCCTACCCAGTCCTTTTGTTCGGTCATTCTGGCCCGCAAGGTACTGCCCACCATGCCGCGCCAACCCACGAATCCGACCCGCATTTCCGCTCCCGATAGAGGATGCATGGCCAAGTGCCCCGAATGAAGCGCCTCGGCAAGGTGTGGTGGGCACGGTTCCACCGGATGGGGCCGCGGAGTGGGGTTGGTTACGCTGATGGAGCGCGGGGGAACGACCCGTGTGGAGGTCTCGTGGCGACAATGAAGCGCGCCTTGCCGTGGTTCCAGCTGAAGCATCAAAAGGGTCGACCATCGGCGCTGGTGCCTGTACCTGCGCGCTGGGTCTGGTTTTTGCTTGGGAGTGTCGGCGCGACGGGGTGCAAGAGCTACAAAACCGAGCTTGTCTGGCCCGATACGGGAGCCTCGGCCACCACGGCGATGGCTGGCGAGGTGGACAACGACCTCGACGGGCATCCTGCGGAGACCGACTGCGACGACAACGATCCGTCGATGCATCCGGGAGCCGACGAGGTCTGTGATGGCAAAGACAACGACTGCGACGGCACCTTTGACGAAGATGCGGTGGATGCGAACACCTACTACCCAGACACCGACCTCGACAACTACGGCGACCCCGACGCGGGCATCCAGGCCTGCGAGCGGGCAGCGGGTTTTGTGGCCGAAGGCACGGACTGCGACGACTCGAATCCAGATGTGAATCCTGGAGAGGAAGAAATCTGCAACGACTCGCTCGACAATGACTGCAACGCAGACATTACAGAGTGCCTGCGCACGGGGCAGCTCGGGCTCGGAGACGCGGACCTGGTACTCGTCGGTCCGAATGGCAACGGTCAGGCCGGCTTTGATGTGTCCATTGTGGGCGACATGGACGGAGACGGTCTCGCAGAGCTCGCTGTGGGAGAATGGAGGGGCGATGCGCGGGGTACCGACGCTGGGGGCGTATACCTCGTGTCGGGGACCTTCTTGCAAACTGGAGTTGTCTCCGGCGTGGGGCAGCTTTCCAACATCACCGATTTCTTGGAGGGGACTGGAACCGGTCACAATGCCGGGAACTCGGTCGCATCCGCCGGCGATGTCAACGGCGACGGATACGCTGATCTCGTGGTGGGTGCCTTCCATGCAAAGGGTGGTGGCAACGACTCGGGAGAGGCCTACATCGTGCTCGGACCATCCACGGGCACACGCATCCTGACGGACGTCGACTCGCGCCTCATTGGCGAATATGCCTACGACTTCGCCGGTGCATGGGTCTCGGGCGGGGCCGACCTCACCGGCGATGGGCGTGACGATGTCTTGGTCGGGGCAACCGGGTATGGCGACGACTCGCTTCAAGCCCAGGGTGCCCTCTATGTGGTGGAAGGCACGGTCGCGGGGAGTGCGAATCTGTCGGGAGCGACCGCAGTTCTTGAGGGGGCTGAGCGGTACGATCGAATCGGTACCTCGGCGTCTGCGGCCGACCTCAATGCAGATGGTGTGGCCGATCTCGTCGCCGGTGGAGAGACGGCACCCGAAGGAGACGGACTTGGGCACGCCGTGGTTTGGTTTGGGCCGGTCTCCGGTCGTATCACCTCAGCGGATGCCGATGCGGTTTTCGTGGGAGAAGTGGCGCTCAGCAACGCTGGGCATGCTGTGGCGGCCGGCGACGTGAACGGAGATGGATACGGCGACCTCGTGGTAGGGGCGCCGGGCTACACCACCGGTTCCTCGCCAGAGGGAGCGGTCTATGTGGTCTATGGGCCCCACTCTGGGAGCGGCGGGTCCCTCGCGAGCGCGTCGGCTCGAATCATTGGAGATGACGCAGGCGACGAGCTGGGGTGGTCCGTAGCGGCAGATGCCGACATGACCGGTGATGGGTGCGTAGACGTATGGATCACAGCTCCAGGCAACGATCAGGCCGCGAGCAACGCTGGTGCCGCTGCGGTCTTCTACGGCCCAGTGTCGGGCGCGATGTCGTTTTCGAGCGGGGACTTTCGGGTGTTCGGTGAGGCGACTGAGGATGCTGCGGGCGATGCCATCTCGGCTTCCGGCGACCTCAACGGCGACTCGGTGGCTGATATGGTGATCGGCAGCGCCAACAACGACCGGGGTGCCACATCGGGTGGCGCGGTCTACGTGGTGTTCGGAACGGGGCTGTAGCCCTCCGGCACCGGTCCCCTGTGCACGCCCTACTGCGTGTTGACGCGCTTCCTGCAGACCGGCTGGGTCATGAAGATTTTGATGTGCAGTCCCCGTCTGCCGCCCGACGAGTGGTCCGGTGCGGGGCGTGCCTTTCTGGATCTTGCGCGTCATGCCCGCCCTCATGCCGAGGTCCGGCTGGTGGCCGGGTGGCGTCGCGCGCGGGATGGCGCGCCAGTCGAAGCGGTCGGCGTCGACCTTTCTGGGCTGTCTTCTGCGACTGCGGGCGCCCGCTTCGGTCGGGCGGTCTGGACCGAGTCCCGACGGTTTCGGCCGGATGTGCTGGTGTCGCGAACTGCGGTGCTGCCACCGGTAGCGGTACCCATCGTGTTGGTCGTGCAACAGATTGTCCGGGTCGATCCGAAGCCACGGGACCGCTTTCGGGTGAAGGCGTTCACGATGTCGGCGCGCCGAGCAGACGCCGTTGTGGTTCCGGACTCCGCCACCGCACGGCATCTGGTGTCGGCTGGACTGCCAGAGGGCAAGGTCCGGGTCATCCCCGTGGGTGTCGATACCGACCTGTTTGGACCGCTCGAGCGGGCAGCAGATCGCAATCCGTTGTTGCACGTGGTGTGTGCTGGACGCATTCGCCCAGAAAAGGGCCAGCACCTCGCACTCGATGCCGTGGCCCGGTTGCTGGCACGAGACAAGAAAAGGGTTCGACTCACGATTGCCGGCGCCGTCGACGACCGGGTGTACCTCGACCAGCTTCGGGTGCAGGCGTACGAGCAGCCTGTTTCGTTTGTCCTCGATCCGCCCGATATGTCGGTCGTTCTCAAGGATGCAGATGTCGTTGTGCTTCCGTCGATTGTGGAAGCCGGTTTCTCCACCACGGCTGTGGAAGCGATGGCGTGTGGGGTGCCGGTGGTGTGGTTTGACCAACCCGCACTGCGGGAGGCCACCGGTGGTCACGGCCTTTCCGTTGCGCCCAGCGATGTCCCTGCGATGCGTACGGCAGTCCGCACGCTGTTGCATGATGCCGAAGAGCGGTCCCGGCTGGGCTCGGAAGGGCGTCGGTATGTCCTCGGAAACATTGGATGGGAGAGGGTGTGGGAGCAGTGGCATCGTCTCTTCGATGCGTTGGTTTGACCGGTTGGAACCGGAAGGGAGTGGTGCATGTCTGCCCCGTCTCGGGAGGTGTTGCTCATGATGCGCCGAGCGGGTCTGGTTGGGATTGCTTGCACGATGACGCCCGCACATGCGGCTGACCCGTGGCAACGCCCTGAACACGCGCGAGCGATCGCCGTCCCTTCCGATGGCTGGAATGCTCGATCGGCACCGGCTGCTGTGCGGCTGTTTTGGGATGGCTCCGAGACGGCCACGGTCGCAGTGCGGGTGGGGCGTCGCTGGAAGGTCGTGAGTCGGACCGCTGAGACCGGGTTCACGTCGCCGTCGCTACCGCGTGATGCCGAGTTTCGAATTCGGCTCACGAATGGGGCTCGTTGGAGTCCGATCATTCGCGTCGACCCCGTCGATGATCCTGTGTCTACAGGGCGTATCGGTGGCTGGGGGGGGGCCGATGTGGTGGGACAGATCACGCATGATCGGAAGACTGGCAACGTCTATGCGAGCACCGTGGGTGGAGGACTCCTCGTTCGAGTGGCATCGGAACAGCCGCTGGCGGGGGCGCAGGCCACCGTAGGCCAGTGGCAGATCCTCGGGCGGGAAGACGGGCTTCCGGATGTGCGCGCGGTCTCGGTCGATGCCCGTGATGGGACCGTGCTGGTAGGGACCGCGCAAGGCCTCGCAGTGATGCAGGGCACCGACGTTGTGGAGGTTGTCGACGAAGCGCTGCCGGACTCGTATGTGCAGTCCGTACATGTCGGCGCGGATGGGGCGTGGTGGGTGGGCACGTACCATGGGCTGGCCCACAGGCCTCCAGGAGCAGATGCCTACGCAACGGTTTTGGCCCCTTGGTCTGTCTTCTCGCTGTCGGATGCTCGCGAGGGTGGGGTCTGGGTGGGCTACGAGGGACTCCAGAGGGTCGCCGCCGATGGCACCGTCACATCGTGGCTCGACGATGTCTATGTCTATGGCTCCGTCGATACCCCCGAGGGTGTTCTCGCTGCCACGACCGAGCGGGGAGTGCTCGTGGCCACCGCCCCTGGTGTGGCTCGACCCGTTTCGCGGCTTGTCGATCGAGATGCATACGGCGTGGCCGTGGGCCGAGACGGAATCTGGACCGCGGCGGGGCTGCTCGGTCTCGTAGACCCGTCCGACATGAGCTGGGGTCGCGGCGTCGGCCTGCCCAAGCAGCGCGCGCAGGACCGCGTTGTACTTCTCGTACATCGGGCCCGTGTACAGCCGGCCGGCGATCGCCTCCTCCTCGAGAGGTTGCATCCGGCCGTGCGGGCGCTGCGGCGTGAGCCACCGGCCGCAGAGCGCCTCGTGGACGTTCGCGCGCACGCCGCGGTCGAAGGGGTTGCCGCGCTCGTCGTACAGCCCGCGGACG
>CAJWOS010000211.1 GCA_913044235.1 uncultured Pseudomonadota bacterium | reverse complement strand
TGGCAGATTCCGGCCGATGCCTCCGAGATGCTCACCTTCATGGTGGATGGCACTGCGGCAGCGGCCCGGGTCACGCATGCATCACCCACGCGCGTGGATGCGTGGCACGCGCAGCGCACCGAAGATGTTCGCCATGGTCGGGTGGCGCTCACTGTGGGGCACCAGGACCTCTTGGCGTGGCCTCGACGCTGAGCCCTTACTGGTAGCCCTTGGCTTGCAGAGAAAACAGGTGGGCATACTGGCCGTCCTGCTCCATCAGGGTGGCATGATCGCCCTGCTCGACGATCCGACCTTGGGCCAAGACCACGATCTCATCGGCCATGCGCACCGTGCTGAAGCGGTGACTGATCAGGATTGCCAGCTTGTCTTCCGCGAGCGATTGCACGCGAGAGAAGATCTCAGCCTCGGCCTCTGCATCCATGGCACTCGTGGGCTCATCCAGCACGAGGATGTTGGCCTCTTCGCGCATGAAAGCCCGACTGAGTGCGATCTTCTGCCACTGTCCTCCAGAGAGCTCCCGGCCGTCTTTGAACCACCGCCCGAGCTGCGTGTCGTAGCTCTGCGGCATGGCCTCGATGAAGGTGCGAGCCATTCCCTTTTCGGCAGCAGCGGCGCGTTGGGCTGGGTCGTCCATGCGCTTGAGGTCGCCCACGCCGATGTTGTCTCCCACCTTGAACTGGTACCGCACGAAGTCTTGGAAGATCACCCCCACGCGGGCATGCAGAGCCACCCGGTCCCACTCCTGTAGCGGTCGACCATCGATGCGGATGGTGCCCGACGAGGGGCGGTACAGGCCAGTGAGCAGCTTGATGAGGGTGGTCTTCCCGCTGCCATTGTGGCCCACGAGGGCGAGCTTGCGACCGGGGGGAATGTGTAGGGTCAGCCCGTCGAGGGCCGGCTCGGTGGCTCCTGGGTAGGTGAAGGAGACCTCTTCGAACCGGATGCCGTCGCCATCGATCGTGCCCGTGGTGGCAGTTCCGGGCCAGGCGGGCACCTCGGTCTCCAGGAACTGGTAGAGATTGTCGAGATAGAGGTTGTCTTCATACATCCCGCCCAGGTCGCGGAGCACGCCTGAGAAGGCCCCCTGCCCCTGCTTGAACACCATCAGGTACATGGTCATCTGGCCGAGCGTGATCGCATTGGCCATCGCGCTGAGGGCAATCCACGCGTAGGTTCCGTACAGAGCGAGCGTGGACAGCAGGCTGATGGCGTAGCCCCACACCCCCCGCTTGCGGATGAGGGTGGCTTCCTCGCCGAACACGTCGTGGAAGATGGCGTTGTATCGCTCCATGAGCATCGGGCCGATGCCGAGGAGCTTGACCTCCTTGGCGTAGTCCTCGCGGCTCACCACAATCTCGAGATAGTTCTGCATGCGCTTTTCGGGTGACCGCCAAGTGAACAGGCGGAACCCGAGGTCGGCAAAGCGGGTCTCGATGAAGAAGGCGGGCAGGGCGGTGAGCGCGAGCAGTACGACCGCCACGGGGGAAAAGGACAGCAGGAGCGCGCCATACGAGACCAGGGAGAGACCGTTTCGAAAGATGCCGAAGGTGCGTCGAACGAGCGAGAGGGGGCGGGTGGAGGCTCCGCGCCTCGCCTGGGTCATCTGGTCGTAGGTCTGCGCATCTTCAAACTGGGAGAGATCGAGCTTGCGTGCCTTGTCGATGATCAAGAGATTGACGCGGTGACCGAGCTGCGCGCGCAAGAGATTCTGGCTGACGTCGTTGGCGCGCCGAACTCCCGCCATCGTGGCCACGAGGAGGCCTTCGAGTGCCACCCAGCCGAGGGCGGTGGTGGTGCTGGCCCCTCCCTGCTGGGCCGCGACGACGGCGTCGACGATGCGCTGTCCCACCACGGCCATCGCGGCCGGAAGCAGGCCGGCCACAACAGTGAGGCCGGCCATGGCCACCAACAGTCGTCGATCAGTTTCCCAAACGAGCCGGATGGCACGGGCGGTGCTGGAAAAGAACGACAGGTATCGTTGCACGTCCGAAGGGCGGGACGGAACAGGCTGGCTGGATGAAGACATGAGGCTCCGATTTGGTGCCTTGTTGTCTACACCACCAGGCTGCCGTCGAGGCACAGTCTAGACATGGGAAGATGTCTGTCATGCATGTGGAACGGCGGTGCGCAGACCGCTCCTGCGCTACCGACGGGCCACCGCTTCGGTGCTGTGCTTACCCCAGCCATCGATCTCGGCGCGAATGCGACCGTACAGGATGTCGTCGAGGTTGTTCGACCCTTTCGGGGTGCGGACGCCGTGGTCGGCAGCCGAGGCCGCCGCAGAGCCGTACTCGATGTAGATGAACTGTCCTCGGGTGAGCTGGGCGATCTGGCGGAAGGCAAAGCTTCCCCGATCATCGAGACCGCTTGCGGCCACAGTGTGGATGCGGATGCCGCGGTGGACTGCTGCCGCGGCGGCACGACCGTATGAAACATCGCCCTGGTAGTCCATGTGTGGTGGTGCGTCGGCGACCACGAAGGCCACTCGAGCAGCATGGTCTCGCCACTCCATACCGGCCACTCCCACTGCGAGACCTTGGTTCAGCGACTCGGGACCATCTCCCCCGCCGGCGGCTGCGATGGTCTTCAGTGCACGGTCGAAGCCCTCGAGGTCTTCGGTGAAGGCATGTCGGCGGGTGACATACTCGTCGCCCACATCCCGATAGAGCACGGCACCGTAGCGCAGGTCGACCCCCTGGGCGGCGTCTGCGCGCAGCTTGTCCGTGACGCGCAGGAGCGTGGTCTTGATTCGACTGATCTCGTCGCCCATCGAGCCGGTGGTGTCGATGATGAAGCACACGTCTACGGGAACGGGTGCTCCAGCTTCCAGGCCCTTCGTGTCGACCACGAGCTCGAGCGCAGCACTCTGGCCGTCCCAGCGCACAGTCTCCATGAGGCCATCGGGTGTGGAGGCTTGGACGAGCCAGCCACCATCTGGTGCATCTCCCGCCATGGGGCGCGCTCGACCGGGCACTTCGAGGTGGGGATACAGAGGCACACGGCCGTCGCCGTAGGCGCGTCCCGCCCACACGATCCGCTCCGTGGCTGGGTCGAGCACGCGCACTTGTGCATCGGGAATCGGACGCCCGCGCGCATCGAGCACCTGTAGATGCTGGCGTCCGCGGACGTCGAGGATGTCTGCCCAGCCGGAGATGTCTGCTCGGTCTCCCCACTTGTCCACAAACGCGAGCCACTCGTCGAAGTGTGCATTGTCATCGGTGGAGCCGGCGTGCAGTGTGGGCTGGGCAACGGGCCTGGGTCGACCAACGCGGTCGCCGGATCGGGAGCCCGACAAGCCGGGAGACAGATGGCCCAGGGTCTCGTCGGCCTCGACGTATGCCCGCGTGGTCCGACCCATCTTGGGTGCTGCACCCATGACCTCGCTGGAGCCGCCCATCACGGAACCGCTCAGCCCCGAGCCGCCGCTGCCATCACTTCCGAAAGCCACAGCCGAGTCGCCAGACGCACGCGCTCCGAGGAACTCCGCGGCGATCCGCTCGGACGGGATGCCCTCTGCTTTTTTTGCTTTGCTCCCCGGTGCATGGATCGGAGCGTTGCTTCGGCTCTCCCATCCTTCGTGGCTCTTGGAGATCAGAGTGCGTCCCGCGAGGTGGTCTTCGATCACCAGCTGGCCGAGCTCGCCGTTCCACTGGGGCGCATCATCGGGCTCTACCTCAGCGATGGGATTCCCCTGGGCGTTGGGCTCTACCTCCGAGTTGGGCTCCACCTTCGGCACGCAGGCGCTGATGAAAACAGTGGCAAAGAGGGCGGGATGGTGACGCATGGTGACTCCAAGGAAGAGGCGCGGTTCCGGTTTGTGGCTGGAGACCGGGTGTGCGCCACCGGGTTGGTGTGCCCGAAACGGCTGGAGTTCCCTTCGTCTTACATCGGACCATAAAATTTGGTGATGGTTGCGTTTCTACCGGTGTTGATGGCCGTGTGGATGGTCGGAATGGTCGTGTGCATGATCAGACGGGTGCGGTGTGTTGGTAGGCTCGTGGCTTGGCTCGACCATGCAGTGCAGCCAGGCAAACGGATGGACCTGTGCCACGACCTCCCGCAGCGTGGGGGTGATGGATGCACGGGCTTGCACCGTGACGGCGCAAGCGATCGCGCCGGGTCCGAGGCGCCACACATGCACGGTTGGCTCGTGGACACCAGGGAGCGCATCGACCGCCGCGAGGACCCGTGCGTGGTAGCCGTCCAGTCGCTCGTCGAGCAGGACCCTCGCGGTGTCACGCACCAGGAGCAGTCCCCAGCGTGCCACCATCAGCCCGCCGAGAATGCCCATGATCGGGTCCAAGCTGTTCCAGCCGAACATGCGTCCCCCAAGCAGTGCGCCGATGGCGGCCACACTTGTGAGGGCGTCTGCCAGCACGTGGAGGAATGCCGCGCGGAGGTTGTGGTCGCCTTCGGTCTCCGCCCCATGTGCATGACTGTGGCTGTGGGTGTGCGCGTGTGCAGGGCCGTCGTGGTGAGCGCTCCCAGCCTGGGACTCGTCTTTCATCAAGATGACTGCGCAGGCAAGGTTGACCAGCAGCCCCACCACCGCCACGGGCAGCGCCTGTTCGAACTCGATCGGGACGGGAGACACGAGTCGGACTGCGCTCTCGCCCACCATTTCGAGCGACACGAAGCTCAGCGCGATGGCACTCCCAAAGCCCACAAGGCTGAACACCTTGCCTACTCCGAAGGTATATCGGGGATTCTGGGCATGTCTCCGCGCGAAGGCGTAGCCGAAGAGGGTGAGCCCCAGTGCTCCTGCATGGCTGGCCATGTGCCAGCCGTCGGCCCAGAGCGCCATGCTGCCGGTCAGTCGTCCCACGACCAGCTCCACCACCATGGTCAGGACCGTAATGAGCACAACGATCCGGGTACGGCGTTCATTGCCACCCATGGCGTAGGTCGGTGATGTCGATCGGGAGGCAGACATACGATCCCTCGTCGCACGAATGTCCGCGCCTGTCCACCGCTGCCACGAGCTGCTTTCGTGGGCAGGCCAGTCTGTGGGGTGGCAGCGCGCTCACGGCTCCAGGGCGGCGCTGCAAAGTCCTTCGCCCCAGTAGGTGTAGCCGCTCGGACCGGGGTGAAAACCATCGCTGGCAAACAGCCCCGGATCTGCTTCGTCGATCCCCGCAAAGCGAACGATGTCTTGGAATGCGGAACAAGCCTGCTGTTGGTGCCAGTCGAGCTGCTGCCGCCGGATCCACGCCCATGTACGGAGCGGCTGAGGGAGGCTTGGAAACGACCAGATGGGTGGCAGTTGACACACCTGAATTGGGGTAGGGCCGACGGTGTTGCGGATCCGCTGGATGAGCGCCACAAAGTCGTGCTCGAAGCGAGGTCCGGATGTGCCTCGCATGATGTCGTTGGTGCCGGCCGAGAGCACCACCCGATCGAACGGCTCAGGCGGAATGCCGGGCACGACATCCTGTTCGATCTCACGGGTGGTCGCGCCGTAGCGGCCGTGCAGGTGCCAGTGCACGGCTTGTCCTGTTCGGCTCGCCCAGGCCCGTGCGAACGATGCACCGATGGCCTGATCGGTATGGGGGGTACCCACGCCAACGACCGAGGAGTCGCCCACGAAGAGCACGCGCAGGCCAGGCCCGGTTCCCGGATGGACCCCCGCGGTGGGCCCTTCCGGCTCGGGGAGGATCGCACCCCGCCGCCGAAGCAGCCAGAGCGCTTGCACCGCCACGACGGGCAACATGGAGTGGGTGACCAGTGGCACGGCAACATCGAACAGCGGCCTGTTGGGGTCGATGTGCCCAAAGTGCTCGGACCAGATTCCCGCCATGTGACCTCCGAATGGAACAAAGGTAACAGCAGGATTGGTATTGTGTCACCAGTCTGTCATCGATCTACAGTCGGGCCGATGCTGCCGGCGGACTGGACCGGTGATCCGGGGCACGAGCACACACCGACAAGCTGCGTGATGGACTACAGGCGTCGTGCCTCGACTGTGCCGTGTACCAGCTCGTGTAGCTGAATTCGGCTGATCGGCTTCGTGGCGTAGGCATCCATGTGGGCTGCTCGTGCGGCAGCCTCGTCTTCGGGAAGTGCGCTGGCCGTGAGACCAATGATCGGTAGGTCGTAGCCCGCGCGCCGAAGCTGCCGGCTCACCTCGAGGCCACTGAGTCCGGGCATGTGGAAGTCGAGAATGACCACATCGAATGGAGACTCCAGCACGCGAGCGAGGGCCTTCGGGCCGGAATCCACCACTTCGACCTGTGCGCCGAGCATCCGAATATGGCGTCGCAGAACCATCTGGCTCACCGAGTTGTCTTCCGCCAGCAGCACGCGAACACCCGAGAGACTTGGTCCTGGGTGGACAGGAACGGATCCGGCCCAGGGCTCTGGAGATGGAACCGCCGCTGGCAGCTCGAGCTCGAGCGTAAAGGTGGAGCCGACCGAGGGGTGACTTGATGCTTGGATAGTGCCATTCATGGCTTTCACCAGTCCGTGGGCGATGGCCAGGCCAAGTCCAGACCCTTCGGTCTCGGATGGATGACCGTTGGGCGCGCGAATGTAGGGGTCGAAGATGGTGTCGAGGTGGTCTGGGGCAATCCCGCAGCCGTTGTCTTGCACAATGAAGGCAATGGCCTTGCCGGATGGACGGATGGTGAGCTGGACGGTGCCTTGAGACGTGAACTTCACGGCGTTGCCCATCAGGTTGAGCATCACCTGGGTGAGGCGGCGCTGGTCACCGAGAACCAGTGCGGGCAAGCTGGGATCGAGGGAGACCTCGAGGATGGTGTCTTGTTCGATGGCGCGGGTTCGAATCTGGGCGATGGTGTCATCGACCAGGTCTTGCAGGGTGAATGGCCGACACTCGATCTGGATGTGACCCTCCTCCAGTCGGGCCACATCGAGGATGTCGTTGATGATGTCCAGTGTGAGTCCTGCCGAGCGATTCAGCATCGAGAGGAGGTTCTGTTGAGTGTGGTTGAGTGTGGTGTCGCGCAGCAGCTCGATGACTCCAAGGACCCCCTGCAAGGGAGTGCGGAGCTCATGGCTCATGCGACTGAGGAACTGATGGCGTGCTCTTGCCGCATGTTCGGCATGCCCTCGAGCCTCGTCTGCGGCGCCGAGAGCCGCTTTCATCCTGCGCTTGGTGTCTCGCAGCGCGTGGTTGACTTGCTCCAGCTCGATGGCGCGCAAAGGGCCTGAAGAGAGCTCCAGCACATGGTTCAACAGCGCTCGCGTTGTGCTCTGGATGCTCACGACGTGCTTTTCCCGCTCGTATGCACGGGCTCGGCGCTCTGCGATCAGAGCCTGCTGAAAGTCGCCGTGGGCCTCGTGCACTTGTGCCGCGAGCTCCTCGAGCTGCGTGGCCCATTGGACTGGGAGGTCGTCGGGTCGGATGCTTCGACCGAGGTCGACGAGCTGAAGTGCCAGAGTGGGCTGGTCGAGCTGTAGGGCGATGCTGGCACAGTCCACAGCGGCTTTCAGGCGGTAGCCTGGCATGAACCGGGTTTCGCGGGTGGCGGCCTCAAACAGGTGTGCCCCCGCATCGAGGAGCTCCGACTTTGATGCCTTCAGAGGCAGGACTGCCATGGGTCCGAGTGTGCGCACGGCGGCGAGGCCAGAGGGGTCGTTCGGGATTTCCCGACGCTGGTTCTCGGCCTGTGCTGCGATGAGTGCAAGGCAGGCTTTGCGCGCCCCCTCGCGATCTCGCAGGCTGTCTGCGCAAGAAAGGCGCGCAGTCCAGTATTGCTCAGCGCCCGTGCCAGTGGTGTGCTCCAGCAGATCGGTGCTCTGGATGAGCATTTGGTTGGCCAGCGCCGGGCTCCCCATTTCCATCAGGACATAGGCGAGGTTGGTGGCCGACACCATTCCATGCGCCAAGAGGTTGTTTTTTCGCACTGTGAGAAGGATGGCGCTGTGGGTTGCAACCGACTGGGCGAACTCACCGGTGAACTTGTAGATGAGTCCCCAGAGGTTCAACAGGTTGAAGTACTCACGCGGATCATTCGCTGCATCCACGACCGCGAGGGCCTGGGCGATGCGGGGCTCTGCAGCGGCATAGTCGGCCAAGATGGTGCTTCGCGTGGCCAGGCATCGCTGTACGAATGCCCATAGGGGTGCGTTTCTGTGGCGGTCGAGCCGCTCCAGCAGCGCTTCAACCTGCGGGACGAGCGCTTCGGTATGGTCTACCTGCGTATAGATACGCCGAACTGCTCGCCGAAAAGCGGCCTCCTCCCCTGAATCTGCCGAAGGCAGTGGGCCTGCAATGTTCCATGGCTGGTCTGCCATTGTGTGCGCACTTGGGTGCAAGAGGGACGCAACGTTCGGTTTCGCCGTGAGTGGATCGACGCGCTGCGCCGTTCCAACCGAATGCCAGGGGAAGGATGGCATTGTTCCCTGGCCAAGGGAAGTGTTTTCTGCTCGATAATTGTCATTTTTGACTTCTTTCGGGGTTGTCTGGATTGTCCCGAATGTCGGGTGCCGACTGTATTTACGAGAGTGATTTATTGATCGGGTTTTCAATTCATTTTTCAGCTGTGAACAATGACTCTTGAACGGGGTTGGATGGTGCAAATACAAGACATACCAGACGAGCAAGGAGGGCCGTTCGTAGCGCGTTGGCGAGGCCTTTCGATGGGTCGTTCTGCGTGGTCTGTTGGGTGAACTTTGCGGCCAGAGGGGCGATTTGAAATGGTAGATCCATTCGATTCGTACGGCGGTGGTGCGCAGCACCACGGCGGAATGTCGCCTGGGGAGCAACGATGGCCGGCAAGAAAAAAATGCTCATGAAAGATGGTCTCTACGAGCTGGCCGTGGAGACGCGGGCGCGGATTCGACTGGTCTCCTGGACCGCCGCGCTTCTCTGGCTCATCGAGCTTACCGACTACGTGGTGTTTTCGGGTGGTCTCGATGCGTTTGGCGTGCGGCCGCTCTCGGTTCCTGGACTGGTGGGGATCGTGTTCGCGCCGCTGCTGCATGGTGGCTTTGGGCACCTGATGGCAAACACCATTCCATGGCTGTTTCTCGGGTTTCTCACCTCCGGTCGGAAGCGGTTGGACTTCTGGGTGGTGGCGGTGGTGAGCGCGTTCACGGCGGGCCTTGGATCGTGGCTCTTTGGTGGCGCAGGAACCGTGCACATCGGCGCGAGTGGAGTGGTGTTCGGATTCTTGGGATTTTTGATGGGCAGGGGCTTCTGGGAGCGTCGGTTCGGCTCCATCCTGCTGTCGCTGGTGGTCACAGCGCTGTTCGGCTCGATGTTGTGGGGCATGGTGCCCGTGGTTGCTGGCGTGGGCATTTCCTGGCAGGCCCACCTGTTTGGCTGGTTCGGTGGGTTGATCGTGGCCCGCACATTGGGGCGGGGCCTCACGGACAAGCAACGAGGCTGAGCCCTTCGCTCTACGACTTGAGGCGTTTGCGTCTGGGCCAGGCGTGTGGTCCCAGTGCGGTCAGGAGTCTTCGGGCACCACCAGGAACTCCACGCGGCGGTTGAGCGCGCGTCCCTTTGCCGTTCGGTTTGTGGCGGCGGGGTTGTCTTCTCCGCCTCCGACGGCCTGAAGTCGGGATGGTTCTACGCCGTGGGACACGAGCATTGCGACCACGGCCTCGGCGCGTTGGGTGGACAGCTGGAGGTTGAAGTCTGGTGTGCCCTGGTTGTCTGTGTGTCCCACAACCTGAACCTTCGTGAGCTCGGGATGGGTCAGCAGCAGCGCAGCGATTTCCTCGACGATGGGCAATGACTCCGTGGGTAGGACCACCGAGTTGTAGTTGAACCAGAGATTCTCCGAGAGGTCGATTGCTTCGGTCAGCAGCTGTGTCTTGGGTGACTCCATCACGATGTTGACCCGTGTGGTCAGCTGTGGGTTGACGGTGACGGTGTGAACCCGAGCGCCAAGGCCAGGAGCATCCACGACGAAGCGCTGCTGGGTGGCTCCGACCACGGTGGTGAGCCGTCCATGGGGACCGAGGGCGACCTCGCCGCTGGGATGGCAGGGGGATGCCGAGGGAGATGCCATCCAGGACAGCCGGGCGTTCTGCACGGGGGTGCCGTCTTCGTGGACCAGAGAGATGCGCAGCGTGCCATGTGTGACCGCAAGGCGGACCGGAACCGGGGCCATTCTCGGCGAGACCTTGACCTTCGCTGTGCCGCGCAAGCACTCGCCGTATTGGGCTTCGATGTCGACTGGGCGACCTGGGGAGCTCACGAAGGAACCTGGCTCGGTCTTGGGAATGGCCCCAACTACGCTGAAGGAAGCTCCCGACACCGGAGCCCCATCGAGGAAGGTCTCGACGTCGAAGAAGACGGGCTCCTCCGGGCATCCATCGTCGTCTTGCCAGCCGTTGAAGGTCTCGGCTTCATAGGGACACTGGTCTTCGTGGTGGGCCATTCCATCATTGTCGAGATCGGTCTCGGAGATTTGGGTCCATCCGATCCCGAAGAACAGACGGTATCGCGCAGCGCGTGGACCCGATGAGACAGCGTGCGCTGCTCCTGCTTGCAGGTGCAGGCCCTCGGAGCGCTTGTGCCGCACGGAGTAGAGCATCTCGGTGGGAATCCGGGCGCCGGGCACGGCGTCGACCTGCAAGCGTGGACTCAAGCGGGTCTCGAGGGTGACGCCCCAGTCGTCGGCGAGGATGTAGCCGGCGGCGAGTCCGACCTGGAGCTGGTCGGCCCCCTTGGGCTCGAAGACGTTTTCGGGTGCCATCTCGACGCCGAAGTCGGAAGACAGGGTGATGGCGTCGAGCGCCAACGAGCCGGCGATGGCAGCGCCCCCAGAAAAGCCGGAGTCGCCCAGGAAGAATTCTTCGGCTCCAGTGGGTAGGTCGAGCCAGGGTACGAGGCCGACCTGGAGGGGGCCTTCGCGGAACAATGCGGCCTGCCCGCCCAGTCGCACATCGCCAAAGCCGCCACCATCGGGTCGGTGGTCGCTGTCCGTGGCCAGGAACAGCGGCACGGATGTGTAGAAGCGCAGCCAGTCGTTGGGGGCGTAGCCACCGTTGAGGTTGAGTGCGTAGACGTCGTCGAGGAGTCGTTCTTGGACCAGACAGGTGGAGTCACCATAGCGCTGAGCACACCACAACAGAGGAGACTCCGCATACTCGAAGAGCCCGGACACGAAGGCTTGCCGCGGCGACCAGCCGCCGACCCGATGCACCACGAGAGGGTCGCGAATGTCGCCATCGACCGGTGCCGGCCTGAAGCCATGCCCGTCGATTCCGCCCTCTTCTGCGGTGGGTGGCACGGCCTGCGCACTCGCCTTTGTGCTGAAGGCGAGCACTCCGAGCAGGAGCGGCAGGTGGAGACGCATGGTGTTCGACTCCGGGGGGCTCAGGATCGACGTCGGCGGAGACCG
>CAJWOS010000210.1 GCA_913044235.1 uncultured Pseudomonadota bacterium | reverse complement strand
CGCGGTGATGCTTGTGCCCGCTCCGGAGGCCATCTTCGGGGATGCGGAGGAAAGCGGTGTGCGTGTGGTCGACGAGCGGAGCTGGTATCCCCCAGAAGCGATCGAGCTGGCTCGCGTTCAGGGTGCAGTGCTCGCAGGCTGTGTCTCGCGTACGCCGGTGCGGGTGGCCTACTACGGGACCCAGGCGATGTTGATGTTCTACGCCGACCTGCCGTATGCGCTTGAGCCTCATGTGGGTCTCACCGACCATGCCCTCGCCCGCATGCCGCCGCCGGAGGGAAGCCGGGTGGGCCACGGACAAAAGGCTGACGACCGCTACCTGCGCGAGCGCGGGATCGATCTCGTGCTCGGTTACCGGCTGCAGCTTCCCACCACAAAGGTCACGGAGATCCGGTTTTCCGACAATCTCACAGGGCGGCTACTTGCATACCGAAGACCCGTGGTGGAGCAGCTTCGGCAGTGTGGCGCACGAGTGCTGGACTTCGAAGCGTTCCTGGACCAGTGGATCGTAGAGATGAACACCGTCGATGACGAGAAGGTGCAGAAGGCCTACAACAGCTTCTCGTCGTTCTACTTCCAGCAAAATGACGATCCGGTGCGCGAAGCACCCTTCCGAAGCCGGCTCGGGCTTTCGCCGAGGGCCGATGAGTGACTGGACCCGCTTCGATGCGCACCAATCCCACGACCCGGCCCTCGTTCGGGTGCGACCGGACCCTCCGGAGACCCCGGCCGTGCCCTCACTCGCATCGCCTCCGACGGGTTTTGGCGATCTGCGACGGGTGCTGCTCGATGCCCGATTCGCGATTGCATATGCGACCGATGTAAACTTTGTAGGCGCGGCACTTCCCGGCTACGGCGCTCCGGGTGCATGGTTGCGAACACCGGCACTGGAGGGACTCACTCGGGCCTCCCGCGCCGCGGCGCAGCGGGGCTTCGGGTTGATCATCTACGATGCCTACCGGCCCGTACGCTCGACGGAAGCGATGTGGAATTGGGCCATCAATACTGGCAATCGGTGGCTCTTCGACGACGGGTGGGTGGTCCGCCGCAGTCGGCACAACACGGGCGTCGCAGTTGATCTGTCGCTCACCGATCGGGCCGGTCGCCCACTCGACATGGGCAGTCCGTTCGATGCATTTGTGGAAGCGAGCTTCACGGCGAACGCAACCGGAGCCGCTGCCAGGAACCGGCAGACCTTGCGCACGCTGATGGTCGACGCGGGATTTTCGCCGCTCGACCAGGAATGGTGGCACTTCGAGTGGCCGATTCCAGGCGTGGCGCGGTGTGATGTGGCCTACGGGCGGGCGGAGCGGCCGGGCGCATTGGCGGTGCCCTGAGCTCAGTGCACCGTCACGGTGATGCTTGCAGTGTGGGCAACGGGGCAGCTCTCCGGAGATGCTTCACAGTCCCAGGCCGACACGGATGCAGTGAAGCGGACTTCGTCGCCGCTGCGCACAGTGGGCCCCAGGACCGCCCACCAGGCCATGGACACCCGCTCTCCGGCTGCGAGAGACTCCACCCACTGGTTGCCATCGGGGACCTCTACATCGGGATGCTCCGTGCTGAGGATCAGCCCTGGATGGTGTAGGTAGTCCTCGTCACCGATGTTTTCGAGGTCGAAAGCCACGTGCACCATCTCGCCGGCTCGGTAGGCCTCGTCATGGTCGGCCTCGGCGACCTCAGGATGCCGCGGACGCAGGCCGTCGTAGCCGGCTTCGGCCGGCGCGCTTTCTCGTTCTTCCGCGGCTTCGTCTTCCGCTTCCCAGGTCATGTCGTCGGGTGCGTCCATGATGCCCGTGTCGAACCAGACTGCGGTCGTCGGATCGTCGCTGTCTTCCTGGACACTGGACTTGGCACAGCCCACCACCAGCGCGGCAGTTACGGACAGGCCAAGGCGTCGGGCTTGTGGGATGGAGAGAGGCATCGCAGTCGTTCCTGGGAGGGCGACCGTACCCGGAATCGCGGAGACCTGCAGGTTGGATCGAGACTGTGGCGCCCACGGGATGGGGGAAAGGGCGGGCGCGGCTCGGGGCATTCGGGATCGGCACAATGGGTGATATACGGCCACGATGGAACACGGGAGTCGCTGCAGCGTTGCTTCGATGAGCGTGCTCAATACGGATGGGCCTCCGCCAGGGGTACCGCCCACTCGACTCAAGGACGGACCCGATGCAGAGACCCGCTCGGCCCTGGGAGCGGATGTTCAGGCGGCGCGTCGACGGCGAGTGGGCTTGGGTTCGAGTGCAGCGATGCGCGCGGTGATCGGCGGGTGAGATGACCACCATCGAGCCCAGCCGGTACCGCGGATCCCGAAGGCGGCAATGCTCTTGGGCAGCATCGTTGGGCTCTCTGCGCGTGCGAGTCGCTCCAGTGCCGAGATCATAGCCGGTGCACCGACCAGTCGAGCGGCGCCTGCATCCGCGCGGAATTCCCGCCGGCGCGAATGGGCCATCACGATCAGGCTGGCGAAGAGTCCAAAGACCACCTCGGCTGCGATGCTGGTCACCCAGTAGCCAATGCCCGGTCCTCGACGGTCTGCGTCTCCGGAGAGCCAGGTGTCGACCAGCGAGCCCACGATGCGCGAAAAGAAGAGCACGAATGTGTTCGTGACGCCTTGGAGCAGGGCCATTGTGATCATGTCACCGTTGGCGATGTGGCTGACCTCGTGAGCGAGAACGGCCTCGACCTCATGCCGATCCATGGACTGCAGGAGGCCCGTTGATACCGCAACGACGGCGGCATCGCGTCGCGCACCCGTCGCAAACGCATTGGGCTCGGGCGCCGTATAGATGGCGAGGTCGGGGGTCCCGATTCCGGAACGCACGGCCTGCTGATGGATGGTCTCAAGGAGCCAGGATTCGGTACGGTTCCGCGGGTGCTCGATGACGGATGCACCCGTGCTGCGCAGGGCGAGCCACTTGCTCAACAGCAAAGAGACGAGCGAGCCGGTGAGTCCAAACAAGCCGGCGAACAGGAGCAGACCGGCGGGATGGAAGCCGGAAGCCATCAGCAAAGCATCGAGGCCGGTGATGCGCAGGATCAGTCCGATGAGGAACACGACTGCGAGATTGGTAAGCAAGAACAGGCCGGTGCGGCGGAGGTAGGTCAACGCGGATTTCCTCAGCGTCCGGGGCGGAATGCCTCGGGACCCCTCCGATGTGTGCACGCCCGGCGGGTAGACAATCTCGTTCGTGGATTCCCCATGGCGCCATGAGTGCGCTTGGTGGCTGGCTATTTGGCCGCCGTGCGCCGGTGTTCGCTGCGCAGCTGGCGGTCAAACTTGTCGCCCCCTTCGTTGGCCTGGAAGGTACACGTGACCTCACCGGGGCCGCTGTTTGTGGTGCCGCGAGCGGTGACCGTCACGCCGGTGGACTCGCTGCCCGTGGTGGTGATGTCGTCGATCTGTGCGTAGGGCAGGGTGATTCCCTGCTCGCCGTCCACGCGAATCAGCCGGTCGTCGAGCATGGCACAGGCCACGGACGCATCGCTTTCCTCGGCATGGTAGGCCAGCGGAATCTCATCGACGGCAAGGATGTTCACTGAGCGCATCGGCGCGAGTGCCCAGACGGCGGTCTGGGTGCCAGGCTGCAGGGGCAGAGGACCCTTGTTGGTGTCCTGAAACAACACACCGATGAAGCCACCGGCCATCCCCGCCATGCCCAGCAGGCACAAGAAGGCCAGCAGCATTGTGTATGCGGCGAGACCACAGCCGGGAAGTCCACGGACTTGTTCATCGGAGGCTTGGGGGCTGTCGTTGCGCCGGATGATGTCCACGGAGACCTCAGTGCACGGGGGGAGTGCGGCAGTGGCGGCTAACGTTTACTGGGGGCCCGTCCCAGCCAGGGGATGGTGCTTCGTGCGCTGCGAGGGCCGATTTCTGGGGATCATCGGTCGGTGTGTGGGGACTTCGGCAGCCACAAGTGGGCTCGAATCAAGCATTTCTGCACTGTGATCCCCAGTTTCGCCCCATAGAATGTGCGGAACCGGTGTTGCCCCCCTCCGGATGCCGCGCCACAATATGAATGGGCGTGTCTGCCCTCGATGGAAAGGAGCGTGCCACATGTGGAATCGAGTCACCGGTGGATGTTTGTTCCTGGTTCTGTCTGGTTGCCTGCGCGATCCAGATCCGGGCGGACAGGAAGGAGAAGAGATTCGACAGGGCGACATGGTCGAAGAGTCGACCACCCTTGAGGTCGACACAGGCGCAAGTCCCGAAGATGCCCCAGGCCAAGACGACTCCACCGACTCCGACAGAGACACTGGACTCGACGGCGGAGAGGGCGGCGGCACGGGCACCACCACGGAACCGGTCGATCCGGATGAATGGATCGGGTGGGTCGGCGCCTTCCGAATCGAGCGGGGCTCATCGACGGAGCCTACTGCAAGGGATTGCGTCCTTGTGTTCGACATGCAAGGAACCCGAACGGATGACTGCGCCGACTGTGTGGCCGGATTCACCGTGCGGCACGAGCTGACGCCAGATGCGTCGAGTGGGCAGGATGTGTGTGCGGATGTGCCGGCAACGTTTGCACGAGACTACGAGGTTCGCGAGACCGACGATGGACGCTTCGAGCTGTACATTGGCGGACCAGACACCAGTCCGGTGTTTTACGGCCCTGCAGAAATCGCAGAAAACACGCTGTCTTGGACTGTGGGGAGTGTCGCCATCCCGAGCACTACGGATGGTGGCGAGACGGTGTATCGAACCGATGTTGAGACTGGTGTGGCGACTTTGGACTGAGCCGGAAACCTGCTCTCACCGTGGGCATCTATCCGTACAGGGCTTGTCTCGTTCGCAGGTTTCCGATGGGCGATGGGGGTCCCCAAGCGGGCCCCGTGGTCATATCGGAGTCGAACATGAACCATTTTTTGGCGTACAGCCCGTCTCGGTGCTGTTGCGAGCTTAGCTGCTCTTCCTTCTGCCGCGCTGGCTGAGCGTCCGTTGGCAGATGCGCCCTCCTGCACCATGTCTGTTGGTGCCGGCGGTGCCGCTTCCAGCCTCGACTATGTGTTGGGTTCGGGCGATCCTTCCTCGCTTACCTTTGGTGGCGCACCGTCGCTGAGCAACCGCCTCGGCGTCACCTTCTCCAAGTGGGTCATGTTCGCATCGTTCAACCGCGGCTCGGTCGCTGTGTCGTACGACGGTGAGTCGCAGTCCGCGAGCGTCGTTACGGCCGGACTGGGCAGCCGGTTCTACCTCAAGCCGCTCCGTGTGAAGAAGGCAACGCCGTACATCATGGTGTAGGTCTTCACCACGGTCGCAGCGCTGGACACTGGCAACGACAACCTCGACGATGCCGCTTCCAACACCCAGACCGTTGGCGCACAGCCGGCTTTCGGTGGTGAGTACGCATTCTCGGATGCGCTCTCCGTGAGTGCAGAGGCGGGAGTCTCTTACTCGCGCAGCACCTACGACGACGGCGACGACACCCTTGAAGCCGCAGTCACGATGGTGACCTCCGCGGCGTACCTCAACTTCTACTTCTAAGCGGTGCCATCTGGGCGGGCCCTGGAGCGGCGGATCCTCTTGTCGTCGGCCGGAGCCTCGCCCAGAATGCCTGTCTGATGTGGCCGGTCACCCTGGGTTCGCCGGCCTTTTGTGCGTGTGCCGAATGGGCTCTACGCACGATGGGGCGATCCGTCACCGGGTGGGGTTGGGGAGGTGTGTCTTCGCAGGGCTTCCCGGACGCGGCCTCGAGTTGTGGGTTGTGACGACCCGTTTGCGTGCGGAGCTTGTCGTGCGGTCTGACCGAGTGCTCTCCCTCAAACCGAAGACGGCTGGCTTCGCTGCAATCCGGCGCTTCGATAGACGACAAGAACAACGGGGCGATGTGCTTGGCATGCAGCTCGGGCAGAACAACGGTATCTCGAATCGGCCACGGCTCCAGGCTCCCATGTCTCGGGAGTTGCTGCATTGCTTCACAAGACTAAGGGCTGCGGGCTCGTGCACCGAGTGCACGCGCAAGGTGAAACCATGACTGGATTTTGGAAGAAGCTCCGTGCGACACCGCCCGCTTGGGACATCCTCTGCAGAATGCAACGACCGCTGGTTGCATTCAGTGTCATGCTTTGCTTCGGCTCGGTTGCGCAAGCCCAGACCTGTACGGAGCAGTGTCAGGTGGCCTTTGATGCCTGTGCGGAGCTGGCCGCTGCTGGATGCGAGGCCCTCTCGCAGGAAGCGCAAGACGAGGCTGACAAGGCGCTGGGCGGATCGCCCATGGGGCGGCTGGCGTCGAAGACGGTGGGGAACGCGGCAAAGACGATGTGCGACGAGGCCGCGGCAGCATGCGATGTGAGCCGGTCTGAATGTGCTGCGATGTGCAGCGCCGAGGGGGGGGGTACGGAGGCATCCAAGGGGGGAACGTCATCCGCCGGGGCGGAGCCCGTGCCGACGTCATCCGCTCCGGAACCGACCGATAGCGGCTCCAGTACATCGGCTGATGCTCCCGCCGGCCCGGACTCATCACTGGCTGCGAGGGCCCGGGCAGAGTTCGAGACCATCCGCAAGTTGGTGGAAATGCCGGTCGTTCAGGCCAAGCCTCTTTTTGCGTCCTGGCTGGAAAAATACAGCGAGGCATCAGAGTTTGATGAGACCATCGGGGCGGTCGCTCCCATCCCCGAGATTGCCGCCGTTGAGGCCGCGTTGGCCGCACTGGTCGGGCGGAATGCAGCAAGTCCCCCAGCTGCAGTAGCCCCCCGATCCGGCGCCGCGAGTGAGCGTTGGACCGGTCCCACGACCGGCTACGAGATGGTGCGGCTCTCGAAGGGCACCTCGATGCTTGGCTGCACCGAAGGCCAGATCTGTGGCGCTGTGCCGCGGGCGGTCGGAGAGGTCGAGCGCTCGAACGACCTTTGGGTTGGCGTCTACGAGCTGACCAAAGCACAGCACGCAGTGCTGAGTGACACCGCGCCCTCCCGGTATCGCGACTGCCCAGAAAACTGTGCCATGGACAACCTCTCATTTCTGGATGTGGCTCGCCTCGCGAACGCGATGTCCAGGATGGATGAGCTGCCTGAGTGCTACACATTCCGGGGTCGGAATGTGATTTGGGCCGACCCGACCTGCAGCGGCTATCGGCTGCCGACCGATGCAGAGTGGGAAGCGTTTGCACGGGCCAACACGCACGACGTCCTCCCCACGGTCGACCCTGAAAACTATGCGTGGAGCTACGACAACAGCGATGGACAACCCCACCCTGTGGGCGAGCTCAGCCCAAATGCCCTCGGTATCTATGACCTGGGTGGCAACATGTGGGAATGGGTCTGGGACTGGTGGTCGGTCGAGACGGAGAGCATTCCCAGTGAAGGCTGGGTCGACCCGTTGGGGCCGTCCGTGGGACTGTATCGGACGCTGCGCGGAGGGTCGTTCATGTCGCCAACCAAAGAAGTCAACATCGGCTTGAAGCGGGCGTTCAACCCGAACACTCGGTTTGATGAAGTCGGCGTGCGCTATGTCCGGACGATCGAGCCCTGAGCGTGGCTCGTCGCATACACGCGGGCCCGGCTCGCGCGTCCAACCACCGCGAATCGGGCACGGGAGGCGAACCTCGCGTGTCCGACCAGAGCGCTCGCAAGCGGCTCAGAATTTGATGCTGAGACCGGCCTTCAGGCCGTATGCGCTGGTCGAGGCCTGCGTATCGTCGTCGGGGACTTGCTCGCCCTCGGCGTCGAACTCCTTGAAGTTGCCGCCGAGGTACTCAATGGCTGGGTCGAAGGTGGCACCCTTGATGATCTTGATGCGCACACCGAAATCGAGTCCGTACTGCAGGCTGTTGACGTAGCTGACCGCCTCGCCACTGTCGTCCTTGGTGGTGGTCCGGCCGCTCAAGAGGATGGGCTGCACGTAGCCACGAACGCCATCACCGATCTTGAAGTTGTAGGCGCCGGTGATGCCGATGTTGCGAGAGGTGGTGTGCCCACTGAAGTCGCCGGAGAACTCCGACTGCACATCGGCGACACCGAGAATGAGCCCGGCTTCGAACTTGGGGTTGATGATGTAGGTGCCCTCGAGGCGGGGGGCGGAGCCGAACAGGCCCATCGTGGTGGTGCTGCCGTCCAGTGTGTCTCCGCCGTCGCCACTTTCGATCTTGTAGGATGCGACCTGGAAGAGATCAGAGTTCACTTTCAGCCGAACGGTGGCATCTTTTGCGGATGCGGTCTGGGACATTCCGGCTGCGACAATGAAGGGAAGTAGCGTCATGACTCATCTCCGATGGACCACTGTGCCCATGCTTGAGTAGTTCGAGCGGCCGCTTTCGGACCGCGCAGGCGGTGTTATCCGACTCGGCTGCTTTGCGTACTCCCTCCCCTCCACCGGTCCGACGCAAGCGACGTTCCCGGATGGCGAGGCGCTCGCGGACCGAGGGTCCCAAGGCCGTCGGGACAGGGGAAGGGGCCGTCGCCCCGTTCCGTGATGTGTACCTTGGAGACGGTATTTTCCTCTCTCCTGCGTCTGCCGCCCCAGAGCGGTGCGCGCAGGTCGACATGAGCCGCAGACAACCCACCGGCAGAGTGTGTCGAGATTGTCGCGGGCAGACTCAGCCTGTCCGAGCCGATGCGTGCGAGGTTCGCTCGAGCAGGCACTCACCTCACGCCAGGGTGCGGACTCGGTCTTCCACCTCGGCCACGCCTTGAAGGTCTCCGAGACCGTCGAGCTGTTGCCAGGCCAGCCCGAAGGCGGAGCGGGCACGGTCGACCTCTCCGCCTTGAACCGCATTCTCTGCGGCCATCTTTGCCAGGAACGCGTTGTCTCGATCGACAATACCGGTCGCGGCCAACAACGCGCCCGCGCGGCCGACATGGTGGTCCCAGGCCGCCCAGTCTCCGGCCTTGGCGACGGCGGCAAGCAGCACCAGGTGGGCCGCTGCGGCAAGTGCCGGGCGGTCTCGAATGTCCTGATTTCGCAACAGCGGCTCGATCAAGCGCCGCGCCGCGACCGATTTGTCGCGGCCCACCAACACCACGCCCAGGTTCAAACGCGGGATCGTGGCCGCGGAGTGTCCAACCGCATCCAGCAGCTTCATCGCATCGCGATAGTGCGCTTCGGCGTGCTCGAGGCGGTTCGAGCGTCGTGCCACGTCTCCCAGACCGTTGGTACACTCCGCGATACCACCGCGAGCTTCGACTTCCGAATACCGGTCGAGCGCAGCGATGATGAGTTGTTGGGCCTCATCAAGCCGCTCTTCACTTAGAGCGATGCGACCTCGCTGCCAGTCGCAGTCCGCCAGTCCGTGGGGGTCTCTGACGGCAACAAACTGGTCTCGAGCCATGTTCAACTGGGTGGTCGCCGCTTCGTATTGTCCGAGTCGGGTCTGGGCGATTGCCATCTGGACCCGGCTGCGGGCTTCGATCGTGGATTCCTCTTGCTCGATGGCGTCGGCAACGGCCGCTTTCAAGACTTCCACAGACCGTGCCAGCTGTCCCGTTCGGTGGAGAAAGCGTCCTTGAACCAGTCGGACTCGGGTCGACACATGGGCCCATCCGTACTTCTGGGCCAGGATGTCTGTCTTTTCGAGGAGCGGTTCTACTTCACGCAGGCGACCGCTCTCGAGGTCGAGGTTGGCGCGTTCCACCCACCCCAGTCCCCACAGGGCGTCGCGCTCGGGAAGGTCGAGGCGCCGTAGCGCCCGCTCTCGGTATTCCAGAAGCCTTCGAGCAGCGGTCTTTTCGCCTCGAAGATAGCGCTCTCTGGCTCCCTCGAGCAGCTTCCCGAGTGCGGGCACGGCATGCCCGGACATCAGCAGATGCCGGCCCATTCGCTCGGCGATGCCATGCTGAATGCCGCTTGCTTGTTCGAGCATCGCGACAGCGGCCTGATGGTGTTGCCGCAGCCGCCCAGCGGCGCGCGCGCGTTCCAAGAGTGCATCGCGCAAGAGGGTGCGTCGGAAGACCAGCGTGTCCAGTCCGGTGTCATGATCGGCAAGGTTTTCGGCAGACAGCCGCTGCACGATGCGATTGGACGCCGGAATTCCAGCCTCCTGGCAAGCGAGTCGCCACTCATCGAGTCTCAGTCGATTGCCGAGCACTGCGGCGAGCTCCAAGGCTGTTGCCTCGGGCGCCTGGAATGTGACGAGAAAGCGCTCGACCCGCTCGCCCCACTCTCGCATCACATCCGCGGGTAGCGCGACAGCTGCGCCTTCCGCGAGCTGGAATCCCTCGGAACCGGATCGCAGGAGTCCTTGCTCCACCCACTCGCCGACCAGCTGAACCGCAAACGCCGGACTTCCTGCGGTGCGAGCGGCCACGCGCTCGGCGAGCTCACCGTCCATTCCGAGAAGGGCACGCACCAGGGTGACCTGCTCGTCCTCGGGAAGGGGAGCCAGATCCACGGTCTGACAGCGGGGATGGTCTTCGATCGCTTCGAGGGCCCGGCGTGTGGGCGCCGGTATCGCGGAGGACAGCGTGGATTCCTCCGCCGAGATCAATAGGAGGACGGGTACGGGGTCGGCAGTCTGGGTCTCAAGGAGGAATCGGCAGAAGTCGAGCGTGTCGCTGCCCAAGTGGGCATCGTCCAGCCAAACCACCACGACGGCTTCCCAGTCATCGGTGGAGTGGCCGGTCGCCTCTCGCTCCAGGAGACGACGCACCAGATTGTACCGCTCCCGTGCATATTGGAAGCGATGCGACCAGATCGAGTCGGCGCTGTCGCTCGGGCTCAGCAGCTGGGCGAATGGTTCGATGGCTTCATCGAGGAGGTCGCCCGGCGGGAATGCATGGGACAGCCGCTTGTATGTGGACTCGTGATCGAGTCCCTCGCAGCGAAGGTAGCGAGCCACCATGGGCACGAGGCCGTTTTCCGCTTCTCCAGACGCATGGTGTCGGGCGGTAAATACCCGCACTGCACCCACTTCGTCGGCTCGCTGACAAAACCAGGAGCCGAGACGACTGCGGCCCATTCCTTGCGCACCGCGGAGGATCACTGCTCGACCCACGCCTGTGTCATAGACCTCGCGCAGGGACTGCCACAGGAGGTCGCGCTCGGCGATGCGCCCGACATAGGGTGGCGGGCGAATCCCAAACAGGTTGAGACCGACTCCGAAGAGGTGACGGGGCACGAAAGCGTCCCCAGGGCGCCGCCAGCTTGCGGGAATGGGGGTGCCTGCGCGCTGCGGTGGATGCTGGTTTTCGGTGCGAGCCACCAGGATCGGGCGGGTGGGTGCGTGGTCCGAGACTTCGGTCGGCTCGTCCAACGCCAAAGCTTCATCCGAAGCCTCATCTTCATCTTCGTCTTCGAAGTCCGACAGGTCGATGGGGCCGCGAATCGCTGCGCCCCCAACCCGCTCCCGTACGTCGGAAAGCTGCGCGAGACCCCACGCGGCATCGGC
>CAJWOS010000209.1 GCA_913044235.1 uncultured Pseudomonadota bacterium | reverse complement strand
GTGGTGGAACTCAGCTTCCTTCCCGGACGCGAGGCGCTCGGGAACGTCGAAGTCCAGAGCATCGTTCGCTACTGAACCGAATCGACCCGCGTGGGGTGACGTGTCGGAGCCATCTGCGAAACCGGCCGTGCGCTCAGGTCCGCGAGATTGGGCTTGGGGACTCGCGGTCGCGGTGGGAGCGCTCTTCGCGGTGTTGCCCACGCGCAACCTCGGATTCGTCCATGACGACCGGGCCCTGGTGGAGAACAGTGCGAGACTGGGTGATCTGTCTACCCTTCCCACTGCACTGATCTCCGATCTGTTCTGGCTCTCGGATGGCGTTCGCCCGTCGCCCTACTGGCGCCCCTGGATATCGCTCACGTACTACATCGATCAGCTCGTGGGGGAAGGCGCCGTCGAGTGGTTCCATGCTCACAACGCCTTCGTTGTGGTTCTGCTCGCAGTGGCGGTCTGGCGCTGGTGCGGGCGTGGGTGGCGAGGTGCCGTGTGCAGTGCGCTCGTGGTGCTGCATCCTGCCTTCGTCGAGCCGCTGGCAAACATCACTGCGCGCACGGATCTTTACGTGGCCCTCTTGGGCACGGTTGCCGTTTGTGCTCCTCGTGGGGTGGGTACGCTGGCGCTGATCGGCGCGCTGTTCAGCAAGGAAACTGCAGTCCTGATCCCCGCGTTTTGGGTTCTCCAGGAGGTTCGGAACGGCCAGCGCTGGACAGCGGCCCTTCGCCGTGCCTGGGTGGGGGGAGCGGTGGTCGCGGGCTGGCTGTTGACGCGAGCGGCCCTGGTGGGCGGGCGCAGCGCTGGATGGCCTTGGGAAGGTTGGGGCCAAATCCCCGGGCGCTTGGCGACCGCGCTCGCCCGCATTGTGGCGCCCAATGGGGGCCCTCGGCCCGATATGGACCTCTCTCATCTTCCGGTATTTCCGGCTTGGGTGGGCTTGCTGGTGGTGGTTGCGATCGCGTACCTCTGCATTCGACTTGCATCCGGAAGCCGAGGCCGGTCGGCCGTTTCGTTGGCCATGTTGCTGGGCCCCCTCCTGCTCACGTCGGGTCTGGTTGGACCCGGAATCCGAATGGCCGATGGCTTGCTCGCCTGGGCACTTGTGGGCTTGGGCATGCTGCTCTCCGCGCTCCCCGGTCGCGCCTTGCTTTGCTTTGTTCCCATCATTGGGGTGTTGGCTCTGGGGCACGCCGACCGTATCGAGACGTGGCGCTCGCCAGAGACCCTCTGGTCGGCCGCCTTGCAGGCTCGGCCGGGCGACCCACGGGTACAGCTGAAGGCCGGCAGGGTGCTGTTGCCGCATGCGCCGAGGCGTTCCATCGCGCTTTCTGCGGCCATTCAACAGCATCCAGAACCTCGGCTTCGCCGGGAAGGGCACGAGCTTGCCGCACGCGCTCTATTGTTGGTGCAGCGCACCGCCCCCGAGGAACAGGCCTTGCGAGCGCACCTTCGCCAGGCCGCTCAGCCCGGTGATCTCGAAGCCGGCTGGGCATGCCAAGCACGATGCGTCTGGGATGATGGTCCCGAAGACAGCGAGACGCCGGCTCGTCTCGAGGTTTGCAGGGCGGCGATCTCGCTGGGGCACGAGTCGAGCGATGTCTGGAACACGGTGGGGATCTTGTGGGCGTCCCGCGCGGAGTGGAGTCTCGCCGAGGCAGCGTTTCAGCGAGCCGTCGCACTGGACCCGGATCGCTCCGCATTCCGCGACAACCTCAGGAGGGCTCGACAGCTGGCACGAGACGGCAGCCCTTGATCAGAAGGTGAGGGCGGCGACCTTCTCCTTCAGCGCGTCGAGCGTGCCATCGTTGCGGATGATGTGTGTGGCCACCGACTCCTTTTCGTGCAGCGGCAACTGGGCGGCAATCCAGCGGTCTGCTTCTGCTGGGCCGATCTTGTTGCGAGCCATCAGCCGTTGGCGTTGTCGCTCCGGCGCACAGGTGACCACCACAAGGAATGGGTACAGCGAATAGCTGCCAGTCTCGACCAGCAACGCGGCCTCGAGGAATGCCACAGGCACTCCCTGATCGGCCTGCCCGGCGAACCACGCCACGGTGGCGTCGCGGATCAGTGGGTGGGTGATGGCCTCGAGCTCTCGTCGGGCGGCGGGATCCGCGAGCACGATGGCACGGAGCGCAGCGCGGTCGAGCGTGCCATCCTCGGCTTGGATGTGCGCTCCGAAGCGGTCCATAATGGCGGATAGTCCGGAGGTTCCGGGGGCCACCACATCGCGAGCGAATTGGTCGGCATCGGCCACTGGATAGCCGCGCTCGCGAAGCAGGCGGGCCACCGTCGACTTCCCGGTCGCGATGCCCCCGGTGAGTCCCACGACCTTCATGGGTTGGACTCCTCGGCGGCGACCCGGAGAATCTCAAGGGTACGCTGGAGTCGCCGAGCCTCCCCTTTGCTTTCCGTGCGGCGGAGGGCAGCCGCCATCACGGGCTCGGCGGTCGCGGTCTCGAGGTAGCCGAGCAAGCGAGCACAACCACGCACCTCGACATCCTTTGCCAGGTTCTGGATGCAGACGTCTGCCGCAAAGTCATCGAGAAGTTCGAGCTTCTGGAGCGCATCGAGTGTGGAGTCGGACTCCAGCGAGCCGAACTCGTGCTTGCGGGAGACTCGGGCGATCCGATTCAGCTCCCGAATGGCAAACCGCCGCCGTGACCGGTCGGTTCCCTGGAGGTCTTTGACCAGCGCCTCCATCGAGTCCGGGCGCGGATCGGACATGCGACTCCGTGCATCCTGCGCGAATGCCACCCCGAGAAACATCCACAGTAGGGCGTTCAACATATAGTCAGTCCTCGAACTTCTCGATGTACCGGAAGATAGTGCGAGGGTCGACACCGAGGTCGCGCGCCGTCTCGGCTTTGCTCCAGTTGTTCAGTTCCAGCGCTTCGCGGATGTACTGAATCTTGAACTGCTCAGTGGCAACATCGAGCTCTCGAATTTCTCTCTTCGTGCCCGCAACAATTCCCATGTCGTCGGCGTTGATGAGCGCCCGGTCACTCATGATGACCGCCTTTTTCATCCGGTTTTCGAGCTGCCGGACGTTGCCGGGCCAGTAGTAGTGCATCATCGCCCGCACACATTCGTTCGTGAACCCACGGGCCTTGCTGTCGTACTGATCGGCGAACCGCTGCATGAAGAACCGAGCGAGCTCGTGGATGTCCTCGCCCCGCTCTCGCAAGGCCGGCAGTTGCATCGCAATCTCGTTGAGGCGGTAGTACAGATCTTCGCGGAACCGACCTTCGCGGATCTCCGCTTCCAAGTCCTTGTTGGTGGCGCTCACCACACGGATGTCGACCGGGCGCGGAGCGAGCTCTCCAACGCGCTCGATCACTCGTTCCTGAAGTACGCGGAGCAGCTTCACCTGAAGCGGCATCGGCATTTCGCCGATCTCGTCGAGAAAGAGCGTGCCGCCATTGGCGGCCTCAAAGCGCCCTACCTTGTCGGATACTGCACCGGTGAAGCTGCCCTTCTTGTGGCCAAAGAGCTCGCTCTCGAGGAGATTTTCGGGGATAGCGCCACAATTGATGCTGATGAAGGGCTTCTTGGCACGGTCGGAGAGGCGGTGGATCTCGCGTGCCACCAGTTCCTTTCCGGTCCCGGTCTCTCCAAGCACGAGCACCGTAAGGTCGGTCGGTGAGACCTTACGGATCATCCGGAACACAGCCTTCATGGGCCGGCAACTGCCGATGATGGCGCCCTGGCTCTTGCTCCGAAGGCGCTCGCGAAGGTTGCGATTGCTAATCTTCAGCTCGTTGAGGAGCAGTGCTGCATGGACCGCCAGACTTGCCTGACTTGCCCAGACGCGCAGCAGGGCCAGGTCGCGTTCCGTGAACAGCCCGGTAATGGCATCGTTGCCGAGATAGAGCACGCCGAGGAGGTCGTTTCGGTAGAGGAGCGGCACGCACATGACGCTGCTCAGCTTCAGATCCACCACCGACTGCGCCCGCCCGTAGCGGCGGTCTGCCATGGCGTCGGAGACAATCACGGCGCGACGGTCGCGGATGACTTGGTCAATGATGGTGTCACTTACACGCGAGATGTCGAGTCGTTCCTCCCCAACGTTGTGGGAGGCTGCAAGGTGTCGCCCCCCGTCCTTCAATACGATCACGAAGCCCTTTTCGGCCTTGGTAAGCTCCACCACCGCTTCGAGAAGCTTCCGGAACAGCCGCTCGGGGCTCTCCTCCCGCATGAGGGTGGCGGAAAACTCCACGAGACGAGACATCGCATCCACGTGGTTGCTATCGTGGGAGGGCTTTTCCTTGGGCTGGGGTGTGCCGTCCATCAACAGCAGCTCGAACCGCCCAATTAAGACCCGGTCTCCAGGCCGAATGGTGGCCTGACGGGTGGCGCGCCCATTGATGTAGACCTCGTTGCCACGACCGACCACGCTCAGCGCGTAGTTGCGCCCCTGGCGGATGAGATTGGCATGCACCCCCGACACGGTGGCATCATCCAAGACGATGTCGTTTCCTGGTTTCCGACCGATAGAAAGCAGGGGTTTTTTGAGCGCAAGCTCTTCCTCAGTTCCAGTGACCGAGTCGACGCAGCACAGGTAGGCCATCCGCCCTCCAGTTGGCCGGTAAGCTGGCGTTAGGGACGAACTTGACCCGCCGGCCATACGGCCGCCCACTCGGTACCGGACGCGCAGACTATTCCGAGATGCGGATCGGGGCGAGTGGTGGCGTGGAGTCCGCTACACGCCGCTGTCAGAATGTGCCCTGCACGCGAACGGCTCCGGCCACGCTGCCTCCATCAAGACGAGAGACGCTGGGGCTCAAGGAGGCGTTCATACCGACCTTCCGCCAGTGCGTTCGAGCGTCGATCACCGAGGTGGCCCAGAAGCCATAGACCAGACCGGTCGCACCCCATTGGAGTCGTCTCAGGCTGCGAAGATCAAGCTCGTCGAGGGTTTGCCGATCGCCCAGCCCGACTCGATAGCGACGGTCTGCATGGACGAGGCCCCATAAGAACCCACTGGCAACGGCTGTTGTGGTGAAGCCGGTAAGGTACACAAGGCCGCGCACCGGCCGGTCGTGCACGAAGTGGTACCGCGCAAAAGGATTCCAGACCGACATCGGCATGGTGACCAAGACCGGCTGCGGGGCGGCGGCAGTGGGCTCGATGGGTGCTACGGGCAACCGGAGGGCCCGCACATAGTCAAACTCACCGGCAACCTCGGGCGTGTGGCGGAAGAGGTCGATGGTGTAGTTGGGGTCCTCTGTGAGCACCTGCTCAAGGAAGTCTCGGGCGCGGTCGACATCCTCCTCGACCAGAAGAAGCTCCGCGAGGTACACCCGGGATTCCTGGCGAAGGGGAGCGGGCAGGCCGGGCGTGACGACGAGTGCAGCCAGGATTCGACGTGCTTCGTCGCGCTCTCCCAGCTGGAAGTAGCGCACGCCCTGCTCGAGGCGGGCTTCATGCGTCATCTCGCTGGACTGAATGACAGGCGCGAGCACGTCGGGGGCCTGCCCGGACTGTGCATGGGCGGTCGAAGCCACCCCGCTCAAGACCGCGAAGCAGGCATATGCCACTACTGCTGGATTCCTGGCCCCGAGGTTCATTCCGCGAGCCTACCCTCCGTCGACTTTTTGGGCAACCGTGCAGAGTGGGCGACTCAGAAGCCGGAGTCGAGCTCGAAGTCTTCGAGCAGCGCTACGGTGACGCGGAAGGTCCCGCTGCGGTCAGACAGTGTGGTACCGAGGAGGATGCCTTCTGCATCGCGGATTTCCAGCAGGGCGAAGGGGAGGGGGTTGCCGCTTGGGTCCAGCAGCATGCCGCTCACGAGTGAGCCTTCGTCGTTCAGGTCGATTCGCGAGATCTGACCCGGCAGTGGGGCTTCCAGGCGAGTGATTGGCTGCTCGGAGTCTGGAGACTGGAGGGTCAGGTCGAGCGGCACGTTGGGTACTCGGAGATTCACCCATCCATTGGCGTCGGACGTGGCGGTGTATGTGTACCGATTGAAGCCCTGTTCGACGGCGGTGACCACGATGTTTCGCGCCGGCTTTCCGCCGATCAAGACTCGCGCGTCCAGATTTGCAAACCGAGGCACCACAATCTCGCCGAGACTTTGGGAGGACTCCCCCACCTCGATGGTCTGGCGCGTGGGCGACAGAGTGGTGTCAGGGGTGTAGGTTGGGATGACCTCCATCAACCAGGTCCCGTGAGCGAGCGTGCGGTTGAACAGGCCGTTTCGGTCCGAGTCAGTAGCCACGACAGCCGACGCTTCTGCCGGCAGGTCCGTCAGACTGACCGCGGTGAAGCGGACCTCACAGTCGTCGACGGACCGCCCATCCTCATCCACGATGGCGCCGGTGACGTTCGAGGCCGACAGAAAGCCTGGCTCGAGGTCCTTGCGCACAGACAGGGTGTCGGGCTCGACGGTGACGTCGAAGGGAACGTTGGGAATCGTGCCGCTGGCAGACCCGCTCAAGATGATCGTGTAGTCGCCCGGCAACGCGCGCAGGAGGTACTCACCGGTATCTGTGAGCGTGGCCGGTGGACCTTTTTCGCCGGTAAAGGCATCCACGAGCTGTACACGCGCATCGGAAGGCAAGAGCGAGCCGTCATCCTGCAGAACCGTTCCACTCACCGGGACGCCCAGGGCAAGGTCGATGTCGAGGGTGGTGGCTTCGGCTATGGCCAGTCCGGTCTCGAGGTAGAGCGGCAGCTCGTTCGGTTCCAGGGCAACAGCCACCGCCCGGTACCCAAAGCCCGAGGGAACTTCCACGCGAAAGCTGCCGTCCGGCGCCGAGGTGGTGACCCCGCGCATCACGGTGTTGGGGATCTCCAGAGTCACACGGGCTTCGACGGGGGCTGCTTCTTCGCTGGGGATGGTGATGTCGACCGGGCTGGGAATCTCGCCGAAGACCACACCATCGATCTCGACCGTGGGGGCCAGCGCCACAAAGACATCTTCAATGTCGCCTGGAAGAACGGTGAAGCTCTGGGGAAGCAGCCCGAGGTTTCCTGGGGGATACACATCCAGACGCAACGCACGAGGCGTGTCTACTACCTCCGCCGCTGGTGGGAGGGCATACTTGCTCATTTGCTCTTCTGCGCAGCCAAAAGAGAGCAGTGCGCACACAGTGAGCGTGGTCCGGTTCATTCCAACGCTCCTTCCGAAATCTCCACCAACCAGGAGACCACCACTGTGGTGCCGCTGTTGTCGTTGGCGATAACCGTGAGAGTCTCGCCAGCGAATCGTGCCTCCGGCGGAATTTGGATCTGACTGGCTCGACGGTTGGCGCCGTCAGGAATGGTCTGTGCTCCCGAAAGAATCCCCGAGCCGGACATCTCCCAAAGGAAGGTCAGTTCTTCCGCATTGTCTTGGTCGGCCACTACGATGTACACGACGGCGCCCCGGTCAGTGAGGATCACACTGCCGTTGCGCGCGGGAGATGCACGAACCAGGGTTGGGGGCACGTTGTCCTCCACGGGGACCAGTGGCAGGAAGTAAAAGCACCCGGCCGTACCCAAGGGAATGCAAGCCCTGATCCAAGTGTGCATTCGTCGGTAATATTGGGGTTTTGTGTGAACCCCTCCCCACTGCGTCCGTAGAAATCGCGACATGCGCGTCAGGGTATTGCAGCACGCTTCCGTCGTCACGGCAAGACCACGGTGACTGCCTTCCCTGGCACGAGTGGGGCGAGCTTCTTGGAGTGAACCGTCCCATTGGGACAGCTCACTTGGAGCGTGTGGGGCTGCCGTGGATTGGTCACCAGCAGGCGGCTCGAAACGTCCCGAAGCGGCCCACGGTTGCTGCCGTTGAGGGCTGCCGAACAGTCTTCCATGCCGGAACCGGCAATCACCAGTGTGGCTGGTCGTGGCTTCAGGGTGATCTCGAACGGTCGGTGTTCTCCAGGAGAGACCTCAAAGGTACGCTCCCACGGAAGCGAGTAGTCGTTCTCCACTTGCAGGGTGTGGCGACCGGGCGTGAGCTCGATGCGCCCGATCTGGCCGGTCTTACCCACGCGGTCCCCGTCGATGCTGATCCACGCCCAAGCGCCGTCCACAAGTACCGAAACCGTTCCCGGTGTGGCGGCCTCTGGCGGTGCTTCAGGCACGTTCGCGCGGGGCTTTCGGGGGGCCTTCGCAGCCGCTCGTGGAGGGGTTGACGCAGGTGGCGCGGTGGACGGAGGCTGGGCTTCCGGCGGAGGAGTGGGAGACGGCACCTCCGGTGTAGGCTCCACCGGCGACTCGGGCGGCTCCACAACAACCGCTGATTCCGCGCGAAGCGTTGAATCTGGGGTGGAGGTTTCGGGAAGGACCTGCGGTCGAGGCCAGAGGGCGAGGGTGAGCAGCCCGGCAACACCGACGCCACCAACCGCTGCCAACCACCACAAGCGATTGCCTTGAGAGGGCGAATCCCGATGCATGCTCTGCACAAGTGCGAGCACCTCCGGATTCTGCTCGTCGATGGCCAGGAGCCGATTGAACTGGCGGAGTGCCCCGAGGTGGTCATTGTCTTCGAGGCACCGTGTTCCGGACTCGAGAAGAACACCATGAAGGTGTTCTCGCAGCCGCTCCTCGTAGCCTTCAGGGTCGATTACCCAGCTTCGGATCGACCACTCCGGGGCCTTGGGGTCGAGGTTGACCTCTGCGAGTGCACTGAGCAGCTCCGCACGGACCTCGCTGCAAGACTCGGGTCGCTCCGTCGGCTCCGTCGCGAGCAGGCGATCCACCAATCCGGCCAGTGTGCCTGAGACATCTGGGGCAAGGTCGAGCACATCGGCCCGATTGCCTTCGATGACATTCCGAAGCACGATGCTCGGGTTGTTCCCGGAAAACGGCAACTGTCCGGTGAGTGCGTGGAACAGCAAGGTACCGAGCGAGAAGAGGTCCGATCGGGAGTCGAGCACACGCTCGAGCGCTTGTTCGGGACTCATGTAGGCAGCGGTGCCCACCAGCGCACCGGTCACTGTGAGGTTCACTTCATCGAGAAAACGGGCGATGCCAAAGTCCATCAGCTTCACGACACCGTCGCGGCGCACCATCACGTTTTCAGGCTTGAGGTCGCGATGGATGATGGACAGGTCGTGGGCGTACCCGAGGGCGTCCGCAAGCTCCAGCGCGATGAGGGTCACCACCTCACCCGGAATCCGTCGGGTCTGTGCGATCAGCTGCTGTAGGGTGACGCCGTCGACGAACTCGGTCACGATGTAGCAGTCTTGGGTCTCGGTGCCGGAGTAGTCGTAGATCCGGAGTACATGTTCGTGATCGAGGTGCTCAATTGCCCTGGCTTCCCGCGCGAACCGAACCCGATTCCGCTCACTTGCGCTCAAGTGCGGGTGCAGGACCTTGATCGCCACCTCGCGGCCAAGGGTGGTGTGCCGCCCCAGGTAGACGGTGGCCATTCCGCCTTCGCCGACCTGCCGGAGCACCTCATACTTGTCCAACACCTCGCCGATCAGACTCCCACGAGGCCTGGGCGAAGGATGGGGCGAGAGGTCCGATCCAGGCCCCCCCACGGACTCAGCGTCAGATCCAAACACTCAGAGCTGCCCCACTTCACCGACGTCACGACCCAGCCCCCGCTCTCCCATGATCCGGAGAATGTTGGCTGCGGTTTCTTCCACTGCGCGCCGCGTGACGTCGATCACGGGCCACTCCGGATGGTGACGGAAGATGTCTTCGCACCATTCGAGCTCGGCGAGAATGTAGTCCATGTCGTCGTAGTTCGTGCGGCTTGCGACCCGCATGGTCTCCAAGCGCTCGCGCCGAATGTCCCGGAGAGACTCCGGGTCGATGGTCAGACCGAAGACCCGCCGTTGGTCGAGTCGATGCAGCTCCGCGGGGGGCTGCTGGTCGAGCACGATGGGAACGTTGCTCACCCGAAAACCCTTCAATGCGAGAAATACCGAGAGCGGCGTCTTGGAAGTGCGTGAGACACCGACCAGAATGATGTCAGCCTTGCGAAGCAGCCTGGGCTCCTTGCCATCATCCGCCTTGACGGTGAACTCCACCGCCTCGACCCGACGAAAATAGTCGGCGTCGGTCTGGTGCATCCGACCGGGAACGCCTTGGGGCTGCACACCCAGATAGCGACCGAGAGTGCCAAGCAGATTCCCAAGCAGGTCGACCATGCGGATTCGATGCTTCTCCGCAAGCTCGGTTGCGAGCGTGCGCATTTCGGTGCGGACCAGCGTGGTGACCAGCAGTGCATCTTCTTTGTGCGCCCGGAGGATGATCGACTCGAGCTCATCGCCTTCAGTGATGGTGGGAAACAGCTGGAGGTGCACAAGGTATCCACGGAACTGCAACAAGCCCGCACGGACGACCTTTTCGGCAGTCTCGCCAGTGCCGTCGGACACGATGAAGATGGGGCGTGGGCGCAGCGCCGGGTTCATGGGGCTCTCGGGGTGGATTTATGGGCGGCCAGACGCGCTGACACGATGCGGTATCATCGCATGTCGGCTGCGGCTCCATACCTTTCCGGCGGCAGGTGTTGCAGGACAGGATGGCGGATGATGCCTTGTCAGGAATTATGCGCGGCCTCGCAGCCGCTCGCCGACTCAGAATCGGAGGGCCCCCAGTCTTGTGCGGCTGGCGTTTTGAACGGCTTGTGGTGGCACGCCCTTGGGTTGAGGTGTCATACTGCCCGACCCGGACTGCATCGCGCCTACGAACACCAAGGGATCTGTCATGAATGCTGCTTGGATCGTGCTGAAAATGAACCTTATCGACTGGGTACTGGTCGTTTTATCAACGGGGATCATCTTCGCGATTCTCGGAAAGCGTCTCTTGGCAGATGTGGCGATGTGGCGACAAGGGCGCGCATCGGCAAGGGCTTTGGACGGGTCTTCGAGCCAGCCGCCGTAGACCCGGCTTCGCACGACGCCTGAAGGAGACTGGGAGGCCTGTCGTTGCGGCGTTCTCTTCACCAGAAAGGCCTCCCGCGGGGGCGGAAGGCCTTGATATGGAGCCGAGAATCGGACTTGAACCGACGACCTGCTGATTACGAATCAGCTGCTCTACCACTGAGCTACCTCGGCGCGCCGCGGTCTCTATCCTGTTGCGCGTCCGCGTCAACGAACGCGCGCGGAACGACATCGACTGCCGCCGATGCCGTGCGCGACCGCGGAAGATCCGCGGGTCCTACCCGAGCAGCTCACCGGCGTAGGCCACGCCGACCACGCCCTTCTTGCCGTCCACCTGGGTGGCGGCCTCGACGAGGTCACCGGCGAGGACGAAGGCGACCTCGCCGTCGGCGAGGGCGACCCGGAACACCTTGCCCGCAGCGCTCGGGGCGGCGGACTTCTTGCTGCTGCCCCGGCCCTTGCTGGCCTTCTTCGGCTTGTCGGCCTTCGCCGGAGCGTCGGCCGCCGCGGGC
>CAJWOS010000208.1 GCA_913044235.1 uncultured Pseudomonadota bacterium | reverse complement strand
CACCCGAGCCGCCGGAACCGCCCGAGCCGCCGGAGCCACCCGAGCCGCCGGAACCACCCGAGCCGCCGGAGCCACCCGAGCCGCCGGAGCCGCCGGAACCACCCGAGCCGGAGGAGCCGCCCGAAGAACCGGTGCTTCCGAGTCCCACATACCCGTCGATCCAGGAATAGAAGGCATCGGTGCGCGTGCCGCCGGTGTAGCCACCATCACACGGACCGCGGCCATCGTTGGAAGCCACAAAGGAGTTGACTGCAACCACTTCATACGACGACCCGAGGGGCAGCAGTCCGGCACCGCCGGAGTCGCCCGAGCACACATTGTACGTGCCAGTGTTGTCGAATGCGTAGATGAACTGGGAGTCGTAGGAGTAAATCGGGATGTCGGCATAGCGCTTGGTGCCACTGTCATAGGCACCGTCGTCGGTCACTCCGTAGCCAACGTAGGTGGCCGAGCCGTACGAGAAGGTTCCGGGAGAGTCGGAGTTGACGGCGACCGGCGAGATGCTGGTGATGCTGGATGCGAGCTCAATGAGACCGATGTCGGCGTTGAGCGTGGAGCTGCTGTAGCTGGGGTGTTCGATCCAGCGATCCATCTCGGCGTAGTCGTCGAGGTTGTCGACTGTGCGGCCGAATCCAACGTAGAAGTCGGAGTAGCCGGAGTACCGGAAGTCGTCGATCGCTTCGACGCAGTGGGCGGCGGTGAGCACCCAAGTGTTGTCGATGAGGGAGCCGGAGCAGAAATCCTGGCAGTACCGTGAGCTGCACGCGATCAACACGCCCACGTATTCGTAGTCGGAGGTGGGGGTCCCATTCACCACAGGAGGCGGCGGCGGCTCTGCGGCCGCAGCCGGAGACGCGAGCGTTACCGAAAGAGCGGCTGCGCTCACGAGAAACAGACGGCGTGCGGTGTTGGGCAGCTGCATGGAAAACTCTCCCTGGAGACATTTAGAGCGTAACGCGAGGTCGAGATGGTCAGGGTGATGCTCATGTCATGATCGGACACGAGCGATCACGGTTTCTGACTTTTTTGCGTTCGGCGATGTCTGCTTTCCATTTCGGGGGCGTAGACTGATACGCCCAGGTTCCCACGGAACCGGTCAGGAATCCTCGATGTCATCCTCCCAGCCCAATCCAGGGTCGTTCGTCAATCCCTGGTCGCATGGCAGCCTGATTCGGTACCTTGCGTGGCTTCGCCAAACGCACAGCCACCTGCCGCTGCCGGCACCCGACGCAGACCCATCCGAAGGGGTCGCGCTTGCCGAGCTGTACGTGCCGCCCCTGCTGGGACCGGCACCCGGTGTGGGGCATGGGCCCGGCGCCGACCGCACGATCGATCTGCTCGATGTGCTCGACACCACCCGTCAGGTTGTCCTCCTCGGAGAGCCGGGGAGTGGCCGCACCACGTTGCTTTCGTGGCTTGTCCACTCGCTGACCGATCCGGGCCGTAACATGGTGTTGAACCGGCTCGGAAGGATGGTGCCGATCGTAGTGCCGGTGCGCGCGCTGCCGTTGCATGCCGAGCTGCGCACCCTCGAGGAGCTTCTCGCGCTGCTGGGTGGCTTGCCCTTCTGGTTTGAGGGGCTCGACGAGTTGCTGCCGGACCTTCTCGTGCGTGGGCAGGTCCTCTTCATCCTCGACGACGCCGATGCGATCGAAGACCTTGCGGTGCAAGAAGCGCTGCGAGAGGCCATCTTCGATGGAATCGAGCGGTTTCCGGCAAACAGCTGGGTGCTCTCTGCCGAGGCGCCTGGCTTTGGTACTGTCCCGATTCGCGACGATGCACCACTCGTGGGCCCGGATGAGCCTCGGGTGGCCCGCTGGTATGTGCAGCCATGGGGGGCGGACCAGGTCAAGGCCTTTTCCGAGCGCTGGGCAGATCTTGCGGTCAAGCAACCGCTCGATCCGCAAGCGATGCGGACGGCCATTGCGCGGTCGCATTTGGCGCGCCGGCTCAGTCTGACACCCGCGATGCTTGCCGTTCTCGCAGTCGTCTTCGTCGCGCGAGGAGACATCCCCGAGGAGCGGTCCACGCTCCTCGACTGGCTGGTGGCAGGATGGCTTCGGATTCTCGACAATGTCCCGGGTTCGAGCGTCGTCGCGATGCCTGTCCGACGTGCCTGGGTGGAGGCGATGGCCCGTGCAGCAGAGGCGGAGCGCATCGCGGCATGGGACCCTTGGCTCGCCGCTGGCGCCCCAAGTTCGCTGGAGAGCCGGGTACGCACGCCGCCGGTTGCCATCGGTCAAGCGGTCGTGCTGCTGCAGGATGCGGCACGGTCGCTCGGTGCGGCGGTGCCCGACGATACCGCTGGGCACAAGTTCGTTTTGGGGGCAGCGCATCGGCCGGGCATTCTCGTGGCCCGTGGGGGCGGAGTTGGTTTCGTTCGCCCCGACCACCAACGCTTTCTCGCAGCAGTCCACGTTGCTGTCGATCTGCAGGTCGCGCCGGACGATGACCACACATCTGGCGCTGCCATGGCCACGGTCCGTGGCTGGAGCCGCATGGCGGAGGAGCAGGACGACGACCTCTCCGACTTGCTCCAGTTGCTGGGTGAGCGACACGATGTGGCCCAGCGCGTGTATCGACGAATTCTCGAGACCGATCGCGACCGGTCGCTTGGCGAGCTCGACGATCTCGGACCGCTGGCTCTGGCGCTACAGGACCCCGACCGCGCGGTGGTGCCCGAAGAGGTTCGGGGTGCTGCCCGGAACCTCGTCGACGAAGCTGTGCGGCGCTGGGCTGGGGAGCGAGGGCGAGTGCCGAAGTGGGCGCGCTCGCTGGAGCCCATGCGAGGACTACGGGACCTGCCCACACTGAACCTCTCTGGCAATCCCCACGTCGAAGACCTCTACCCGCTTGCCAACCAGAAGCTCCTGTACAGACTGGATCTGAATGGTTGTTCAAAGGTGGCCGACATCGCACCGCTGTCCACGATGCCACAGCTGCAGTGGGCCGACCTGTACGGCTGTGCGAAGCTCGACGACATCTCCCCGCTCTACAACTCTCAGTGGCTTCGATGGCTGGATCTCGGGGGCTGTACCAACCTCACGGATCTCGCACCCCTCGGCGGGCTCCAGGGGCTGCAGGCGCTCGCGCTCCACAACTGTACGGCGCTTGAGGATCTGGCGCCGCTGACGAGCATCCGGTCGTTGCGGGCGCTGGTTCTCACCGGGTGCTCCAGTGTGTACGACTTAGCGCCGCTGCGAATGCTTCCCCCCGGCGGGACCGTCTGGGTGAAGGGTTCGGGCGTGCGGGTGGTGCCACCGGGTCTCCAGTGGTCGGTTCGGGGCCTGTAGGCGTTCTGGTCTCGAGGAACACTGATGTTGTCTGCACTCTTGGACTTCCTGGCCTCCGAGACTGATGGTTGGACCGGACAGCACCTCCTCGTGGGCATCCACTTTCTACTTGCCCCTATTACGGCGCTGCTTTTGGTGTTCGTCTCGGCGCCATACGGCCGGTTCGGTCGGTCTGGGTGGGGACCGACCGTGCCCGGACGACTCGGCTGGGCACTGATGGAGACCCCCGCGGTCGTGGGATTCTTGGCGGTGTTCTGGGCGGGCGGTGGTCTGGAGCGCCCCGCAGCGATGGTTCTGGGGTTGCTGTGGTCTACCCATTACGTCCATCGCGCCTACATCTTCCCGCTTCGGCTGGCTTCCACACGGCCCATGCCTGTGCTGGTGGCCTCGCTGGCATTCTTCTATCAGAGCCTCAACGCACCGACTCAGGCCTTCCAGATCGCCTCTTTGGGTTCATATGGCGTCGACTGGCTGTTCGACCCGCGGTTCGGGTTCGGCGTGATCCTCATGGTAGGCGGAATCATAGTCAATGTGCGCGCAGACAACATTCTCATGTCGCTGCGCCGGCCGGGAGAGACGGGGTACCGCGTTCCTCGGGGAGGCTTGTTCCGGTATGTCACCTGCGCCAACTACTTCGGCGAGCTGGTGATTTGGATTGGATGGGCTGTCGCCACGTGGTCTTGGGCGGGACTGGCCTTTGCGGTGTACACACTGGCCAATCTCGGGCCGAGGGCCGCTGAGTCGCACCGGTGGTACCACGCTCGATTTGGTGACGAGTACCCCGCTCAGCGGAAGCGGATGATTCCGTTCGTGTGGTAGCGACGGGTGGCTACGAGCCGGACGTGGGAAGACGAAGGGCTTTGCCTCCCACTGGAGTCCCCGGTGGAAGCGCGCGTGTGGTGAGCCGGCCCGAAGCGCACAACCGACCGCTCGGGTCGGTGATCTCGACCTGCCAGGTGGAGCCGTCTTCCGTGGTTTCGGAGGGGATCCCGGTTGCGGTCAGGATGGTCCCGGCACGCACCCCTCGGCGGAACTCGGTCTGGTTTTTGACGCCGACAGGCAGGCGACCGCTCGGAAGATGGCGCATGGCAGACCCGCAAGAGCCCACCGCTTCGACCATCGAACAGTACACCCCGCCGTGCACCAAGCCGTAGACCTGCGTGTGCTCCTGCTGCGCCGTGAGCGTGGCAATGACCTTGTCTTGGTCGCACCACGTAAATCGCAGACCAAGGTGGGCATCGAGGCCGCCGGAGAATGCGTTGATGGCCGATGCGCGGGCTTCCGGGTTCAGCTTGACGAGCTGCGCGACCAGCTCGGACATGGGTGTGGACATCGAACGCTCCGAGATCGGGTACGGTCTCGACTACCGCAGTCTGGGGGCGGTGTCCTGGCGAGGCGCTTCGCTGGACTCGCCCTGCCTGGAAATGATCCTGGTACCGGAGGTTTCATGACCCGCACGATTGAATCGCTCGTTGCTGTTCTTGAAGAGATCGCTCCCCTTGCAGGGGCTGCTGACTGGGACAACACGGGCCTTTTACTCCGCGGGATGCGGGCGATCACACGGGTGGGTCTGTGCATTGACCTCACCGGTCCTGTGTGGAGCGAACTTCGGCAATGCGACGCGATTGTGGCCTACCACCCGCCCATCTTTCGGGGACTCAAGAGGCTCGATGGCTCCACGCCTCGTCAAGCCACCCTACTGGATGTGATTCGGCAGGGTGTGCATGTCTATGCGCCGCACACCGCTCTCGACGCAGCGCCCGGCGCAATGGGGGACTGGCTCCTGCAAGCGTTCGGTGAGCCCACCTCTTTCGAGGAGTGTCGTCCAATTCAGCCCGCGGCGTTCGATCCCCGGTACGGTGTGGGACGACGGGCACGCCTCGCCGAGCCTCGCTCCTTGCAGTCGTTGTTGCCCCGGCTCAAGTCGTGGCTGGGATTGTCGGCCGTGCGGTGTGCTGGAGACATGAATGCCCTCCGG
The DNA here is from genome assembly GCA_913044235.1 of uncultured Pseudomonadota bacterium. Classification (GTDB taxonomy): domain Bacteria; phylum Myxococcota_A; class UBA796; order UBA796; family UBA2385; genus CAJWOS01. Next base: position 6,113 of record CAJWOS010000208.1, on the reverse strand, counting down.
ACCAGTGTGGCGGTCTGCCCCGGCAGTGGCGGCTCGGTGCTTGCCGGGCTCGATGATGTAGACATCCTGCTCACCGGAGAACTCGGCCATCACGAGGTGCTCGCACATGTTGCTGCCGGCGGCGCTGTGGTGCTCACCGATCACACCAACACTGAGCGAGGCTATCTGCCCCGGTACGCGGCGCGGATCCGAGCAGCCTGCCCGGATGTGTCTGTGGTGGTCTCCGCAGTGGATTCCGACCCGCTTGTGGTGGTGTAGGAGGGAATGCTTGTGAGCCCCCATTGTGGGGGGCAGCCACCCGGTGAGCAGTCCCGTCTGGTAGCCTGTGTGAAGCCCGGAGCATGCATGGGCGATATCTCAGCCCCACTTCAACAGATTCGCTCCCTTCGCGCGGCAGCAGCTAGCGGCCGGCCCGAAGACATGCGTGGCGCGCTGGAAGGTATGGCGCCCGTGGTGGCGCAGGTGGGGCAGGCATTGGTTGCTGCGGACCGAGGCGACTGGGATCGAGTGGTCCGAATGCTCGCAGGGGTGTCGGATGTGCCCTGGGCGCTCGATGGACTGGTCAGCCTCGCTCTGACCCGGGCGCTCACGCACACCGAGCAGCTCGAGCTTGCCGAGCGAATCGCCAATGCACGACTCCGGAGGGCACCCGACGACCTCGACGTTCGCGCCGAGCGGGCTCTGGCTTGGTTCCGGGCTGGCCAGGTGGACCAAGCGCGCGGAGAGTTTGAGCTCATCGTGGAGCAGCTGCCAGCGCATCCGGGTGCGTTGCTCGGGCTGGGCGAGATCGCACTTGCGGGTGGACAGCTGGCCGATGCGGCCGAACACCTGCAAGCGGCCTGTGTCGCGGCCCCGCTCGCGGTGGAGCCCGTGGTGGCACTGGCGCAACTCTTTCTGGTTGCCGGTCGGCCTGCCGACGGGGCGAGGCAGGTCGAGGCCTTGGTCGCGGTGGGCCATCGACAGAACGACCCCCGGCTCCTGTCGAGTCTGGCAGAGCTTCACATCGCGGCTGCCGAGCTCGACAAGGTCATTCCGCTCCTCGACGGCCTGGGTCTCCAAAATCCCGCCAACGACATGCAGCGCATCGAGCTCGCTCGCTTGTGGGCCGAGACGGGGCATGCCACCCCCATTCGAGCCTTGGCGGAGCAGAGTGGTATGGGCGCTCGTGCACTGTTGTGCGCCATCGCGGCTCGGCTCGAGGGAACAGATCCGCTGCCTCATTTGGATGAAGCGGCGATTCATCTTCCCGATCATTGGTGGGTGCACGAGCAGCGAGCGAGCGTGTTCCTGGACAGTGGTGATCTCGTGTCGGCCCAGTCAGCCGCATCCGCTGCTCGCCGGCTTGCCCCACGTGCAGCAGCGACTCGCGTGGTCGCGGCGGCGGTTCTGGTCCAGCAGCAGGAGCACGTCGGTGCGTTTCGTCTGCTTCGGGTGGCTGCCGGACATGCCGGGCTTTGGCCGTCGGTCCGAGCTCGTGCTCGCTGGGCTTTGACGCGAGCCGGTACGGCGGCTAGCAGCCTCTGAACTGATCGAGGTGGTGTATCGACTCGTCCCAAGCCCCTGTCCTGGTCCCCAAAGGTGCCCGCTGGGATTGCCGGGGATGCGGCCGATGCTGTCACCACCATGTATTGGGCCCGGTTGAGCCGGAGGTCGTCGCCGACATTGAAGCCCACGGGCTCGATGACTTGTGGCCTGACCATGGAAATCGCCCGTGGATTCGGCAGGAACGTGCGGCCAATCTCTCGGGGTACTTTCTGCAGAAGGTCAACGGTCACTGTGTCTTCTTGCGTGAAGACAAGTCTTGTGCGGTTCATGCCGTCCTGGGCGGCCACCGCAAGCCGGCCTTCTGTCGGGAGTATCCATTCACCCTGGTGCAGGAGCCTCGTGGGATTGTGTTGACCGTGCGGGAGGGGTGTGGCGGCTACTTCGAGTCGGCTGTCGACGGCACGCCGCTCGAAGACCACGCGGCGACGGTGATCGACCTGCCGCGCGCGTATCCGGTTCAGACCTTCGGAAAACACCCCGTCGCTCTGATTCCGGGGCTCGGTGTCTCCCCAGATGACTGGCTGCACCTCGAAGAGCGCATCTGCGCAGACATCGTGGCAACCGATGCGCAGCCCGATGAGCACATCGCTTCGATACGGGCCACCATGCTCCAAGCGGTTCGACGCGACCCTCCCGAGCCCGACCCGCTCACGGCCATGAAGGCGATGGGAGCGATGCTCCAGGTGTATCGAATGGTGTTGGACCAGGCGGTGCGCGATGCGAGCGCCGACGCTGCGGAAGTGTCCTTTGCCAAGCAGCTGCGTTCGGTTGTGATCCGTGCGATGAGTGCGCTTCCTGCCGGTCTCCCCCAACTGGATCGCGCGGCCCGGGACTACGTGTCGCTCATGCTCCGCAGCCAGCTGCTCGGAAAGCGGTTCCTCCCCCACGGCAGCGTGGCGGTCGGGCTCGCGAACTTTCTGCACAATGTGCGAACCGCCATGCTCGCGGCCGAGCGCACTGCCGACGGGGTGGTGACGGTGCATGCCCTCGCGGCAGTTCTCACCGACCATGTGCGTCTCACGCACAACCGATCCATTCGGGAAATCCAGAAGAAAGCGCGGCCCGCCCTGGTCGACCTGTTCATGTCGGTCTGATTTTCCCCCGCAACCAACTGTGCGCCGTGGCGGTCAGTTCGGTCCAATCTGGCTTGGTTTGGGTGTGGCGACCCACTCGTACTTTCGCCCGGATTGCGGGCGCTGGGGATGACAGTGCATGGCTTCCTCTGGGAACATTGGGCCATGGATCATTCTCGCGAGGGGCCCCTGGCGCCCCATATTGCCGCAGTCACACTCGGTGTCCGTGATGTCCGCCGGTCGGTCGACTTTTACCGCGCGATGGGCTTGACTCCCGATGTTCGCTCCGATGCCCGAGTGGCTGTCTTCCAGCTCAACGGTGTGTTGTTGCAGCTGGTGCGTCGCGGGATCATCGAGCCGGAAATGGCTGGTGGGCAGCCGGGCGGAGGGCTCGTATCCCTGCGCCACAACGTGGGTACTCCCACTGAGGTCGACACGGTCATCCGGACTGTGGCGCGCGCAGGTGGCCGGGTGCTCCGGGTGCCGCAGGTGGGCGGTGGCACGCACCGACGGGCCTGGTTTGCCGACCCCGACGGTCATCGCTGGGAGGTGGCCTACGATTCGTCGTTGCGACGAGACCCGAAGGGGGGAGTCTGGCTGCCACCACGGGAGGTCCTGTCTCCCTTTGACAGTGAGCCTGGTCTGGTGTCTGAGGAAGACACCGAAGACCTCGGCCATGCACTGGTCACAGCCGAAGTGCCGATGCGCGCCATGGATGCAGCGGTCGCCATGGTGGAAGAATACGAGGATGGTCGCCCCACGGTGGTTATGCGCGATCGATCGCCGCCATTGAGTCGGACCCCGCGGCCGCAGAATCGCGCTCGGACCACGCCAAAACGGCGCGCGACTCCGCGCGCCTTGCCCCGGGTGCGTCCTCGGCCTGCACCCGTTCCGAATGCGCCGCCCAATCCGTCGGTTTCGGAGACCAAAGGAGGCTGGGTTCCTGGCCGCCTGTTCGGTGTGGCCGGACTTCTGCTCGCCTTTTTGGCCGGAAGTGCGGTCGCGTGGGGACTGCTCCAGTACGTCTTGCCCTGACCGATCTCTGCTGTCCGAGTGCCTCGGCCCCGCGGCGCGTTCGAGATCTGCGCGGGTAGCCACACAGATGGTCGGTCCCAAACCTGGCATCGTCGCAACTGGGTGACCATGATAGGCCCGCGCGGCACCGGGCACAGCGCCCCGTGACCTCAAGCGCCTGACACCCCGAGGGAGACCATGCCAGCCCCGTTTCGGTTGTACAACACCCTGTCCCGTCGCGTGGAAGATTTCACGCCGATCCAGCCCGGCCACATCGGGCTCTACGTTTGTGGGATGACCGTGTACGACCTCTGTCATGCAGGTCACGCTCGGGCGATGGTCACATTCGACACTTTTGTCCGCTACCTTCGCCATCGGGATTGGTCGGTCAAGTTCGTGCGCAACTTCACCGACGTCGACGACAAGATCATTCGGCGGGCGGCTGAGCTTGGGATCGAGCCGCTGGAGCTTGCGCAGCAGCAGATTGACTACTTCCACGAAGACGTTCGAGCGCTCGGACTCGACGAGCCCGATGAAGAGCCGCGCGTCAGCACGTCGATCGGCGGCATCATCGCGATGGTGGAGCGCCTCATTGAGCGAGGGCACGCCTATGCTGCCGACGGCAACGTCTGGTACGACGTTCGCTCCTTTCCGAACTACGGGGCTCTCTCGGGCCAGAAAGTCGACGAGCTCCGGAATCCAGATGTGGGCAACGGCAAGAGGGTGCCGTCGGATTTCGCGCTGTGGAAGGCCACGAAGCCCGGCGAGCCCTCCTGGAAGAGTCCCTGGGGGAATGGTCGGCCCGGCTGGCACATCGAGTGTTCGGCCATGGCCAGTCGCTGCCTTGGCGACAGCTTCGACATCCACGGTGGGGGACTCGATCTCGTCTTCCCACACCATGAAAATGAAATTGCCCAGTCCGAAGGGGCGTCCGGCTGCGGCTACGCCCGTTGGTGGATGCACAACGGCTTGCTCACGATGCCGGGCGGCCGGAAGATGGGCAAGTCCGAGGGCAATGCGTTTTCGATTCGCGACTTGCTCCAGCTCTTCCCGGCCGAAGCGGTCCGGCTCTACTATCTGCAGAACCACTACCGCTCGCCCTTGCCGTGGGATCAGAATGCGCTACCCACCGCGCTGGCGATGGTCTGCCGGCTCTATGAGGCCCGCGAAGTAGCCGAGTCGATGAAGGGCCAAGAGCGCGCGGAAGATGTTGCGAAGAGCCTCGGAGACGACGCGCAGGCCGTGCTGGATCTCTCCCGCGCATTCGACACCCAGTTCTACGCGGCGCTCGACGACGACTTCAACACATCGAAAGCGTTGTCCTATGTCTTCGAGCTGGCGCGGGCGGTGAACCGGTTCGCCAATCACAAAAAGGCACGTAAGCGGGGCGGGCCGCTGGTGGCAGAGGCCCTTCGCTGCTTCTCTGTGGTGAACGACGCGCTCGGCTTGCTCGGCGACGACGTGTCGAAGTTCATGCAGGAGGTGAAGGAAAAACGCCTCGGAGCGATGGGCATCGAGCGAGAAGACATCGAGAGCCTGCTCGAGGAGCGCCTCGTGGCCCGACAGGCTCGCGACTGGGCTCGTGCGGACTCGATTCGAGATGAGCTTGAGGCCAAAAACATCGTGGTGATGGACACGGCTGCGGGCGTGGACTGGCGAGTACGCATCACCGGAGCCTGAGCTTGACGGGTGGTCACTCGCTCCGTGCGAGTGCCACAGCCGCATCGGTCGTCGCGCCCGCCTGAAGCCCAGATGTGGTGCTGCGGCGGGCGTGGCGGGACCATCGAATATGTCCCATTGGGTCGAAGCTTCCGGTGGATGGCAACCGGTCGCGATACCATAGGCGTCCGGAGGTCTGATGCAGACTCGCACTCTCATTCCGCTCTCGCTGCTGGTCGCCTGCTCGGACTACAACTTCAAAGATCATGGTGAGCTTACCGACGGCGTTGAGGCCGTCGACTCAGGGGCGCCTGAAATCGTGGATGTTCCCGAGACGGCGCCCCTTGCAGTGGTCAACCCCGCCTCGGTCGACCTGGGAATCATCTGCGGTACCGGCACGTCTGAGGTCATTGTGGAGAACCAGGGCGATGCCTCGCTCAGCGTCACGAGCATCGACACGAACAGCCCCAGCTGGACCGCTTCTCACGCGTCCCTGCCAGCCACGTTGGCCCCCGGCGAGCAGCTTGCGGTTTCCCTTTCGGGCGGTGCGGTCGACTCCACAATGGTGATTGAGACCACCGATCCGGCGCATCAACGCTTTGAGATCCCGCTCACCGGCACCGCTGACCAGCCACCATCGCTGTCGATTGTGAGTCCGGCCACGGGCTCCACCCTCGATGTGGGCGCAACCACCACCTTCGAAGCCTCGATCATCGACGATGCCGGGCCTGCCGACTCGGTTTCGGTGCGCTGGGAAAGCGATGTGGATGGAGTTCTCGACACCGCTTCCGCAGACGGCTCGGGCGTGGCGAGCTTTGTGTG
>CAJWOS010000207.1 GCA_913044235.1 uncultured Pseudomonadota bacterium | reverse complement strand
GTTCCCCGCTGGCCCACGGTTGGGGCGAGCCCGGCCACGGAAGTGGTCGATGGTCCACAGACCCTTGACTGGCGCCGCGACCCAGGCATCGCCCCACCAGGCATCCGGCTATCGGTGCCCGATGGCGCCAAGTTTGCAGACATCGTGGAGCTTGCTGCGGGCGTGCTGGCCCGGCGGTTTGAGGAGACCGGAATCGCGGATCCGACCGTTGTGGCATGGACCGAGGGGGAGCTTTGCGCTTGGTCCGGCGCTGGAGCCCGGGGGGCACGGGGAGCGCATTCTCTTGGGCGCCGACTGGGTCGAGACGCAGGAGTACAGGCCATCGGTCTATTTGGCCTTGGACGAGACTCGCCTGGTGATGGTCCCATGACTGTCGTGATGCTCGCAATGGAAGACCGCGACGCGGGATCGGTGATGTGGTCGCGCCATTTTGTGCGAGCGGCCGGGGAAGCTCGTCCACGCTGGACGGACGATCAAGGAGCGGTTCGAACCCCAGGCCCCGAGATGGGCTGGTTCGAGCGCTGAAGAATCCGGCCTCGTTTGGCGATATTGTCGGATGTACGATGTCGTCGGGACATTGGCAGCAGACGTGGCAATCCATGGCCGCTTGTCGGTCAATGTCGTGTGTGGATCGGGTGCAGCATGGAGCAGACTCCGATAGTCCTCCGCCGACTGAATGAAGATTCATTCAGGGGTTGAGAGCGCTCCAAGAGGGAGTGGCTTTCAGCTGCCTGAACCCCGATCCGGAGTCCAGATGACCAACGAGATTCGCAAGGTCGCCGTGCTCGGCGCGGGCGTGATGGGGCAGGGCATTGCTGCCCACCTCGCCAACGCCGGCGTGGAGTCCGTGCTCTACGACATCGTGCCGAAAGGCCTCGCCGATGGTGAGCCTCGGTCCAAGCTCGCCATTGCTGGCATCAAGAACGCCACCAAGCTTCGGCCGGCTGCGTTCTTCGACAAGTCGCTGGCCAGCATGGTCACCCCGGCGAACTACGAGGACGATGGCGCGCTCCTCGGAGAATGCGATCTGATCATCGAAGTGGTCGTCGAGCGACTCGACATCAAGAACATTGTCTACAAGTGGGTGGCCGAACACCGCCGGCCCGGCAGTATCGTCGCGTCGAACACCTCGGGTCTGCCGCTCTCGGCGATGGCCGAGAGCATGAGCGAGGAGATGCGTCAGCACTTCCTGATCATGCACTTCTTCAACCCGGTTCGGTACATGCGGCTCCTCGAGCTTGTGGCCGGTCCTGACACGCGCCCCGATGTGCTGTCCGCCATCGCAGACTTCAGCGAGGCGCGGCTCGGGAAGGGCATCGTCTACGCGAAGGACACCCCGAACTTCGTGGCCAACCGCATCGGTACCTATGGCATCGTGAGCGTGTTCCGGCACATGGAGCGCCTCGACATGACCATCGAGGAGGTCGATACGGCGCTCGGGAAGGCCGCAGGTCGTCCGAAGCTCGGTGTGTTTGGACTTGGCGACCTCGTGGGACTCGACACCATCGATCACGTACTCGGAAACGTCTTCAACCACTGCCCCGATGATGAGGAGCGCAAGGCGCATGTCTCGCCGTCCTGGTACAAGGCACTCCTTGAAGAGGGCGCCCTGGGCAACAAAACGAAGAAAGGTTTCTATCAGCGCACACGCGAACGCGATGCGAAGGGACGGCGGATCACGCTCGCCCGCAACTGGAAGACCGGTGAGTACGCACCCAAGCAGCGTCCCCGGTTTGACTCCGTGAAGCAGGCGCTTGCCTTCAAGGATGACCCGGCCGCAGCCCTTCGGGCACTGCTCCGGGGCGACGACAAGGCCTCGCAGCTCGCGTGGGCTGTCTCGGTCGATGCCTGGATCTATACCGCCAATCGGATCCCTGAGATTGCCGACGACATCGTCAACATCGACCGTGGAATGCGCTGGGGCTTCAACTGGGACCTCGGGCCCTTCGAGTCCTGGGATGCCGCTGGCGTGGCCGACACGGTCGAGCGGATGGAAGCAGAAGGCCGAGCGGTCACTCCTTGGGTGAAGGCCATGCTCGCAGCAGGCCGCACCAGCTTCTACGCCCTCGAAGACGGCGTGCAGACCTACTGGGATGCCGGTGAGGGGGTCGCGAAGCCGGTTCCAATGAGCGACGGCTGGCTCAACCTGCACACGCTGAAGTCCACCAGCGGAGTGGTGAAGAAGAACGACGACGCTTCGCTCATCGACATGGGCGACGGCATCCTGCTCCTCGAGTTTACCAAGCCCGACACGTTCAACGCCCTCGAGCAGGGCATGTTTGAGATGTACAACTCAGCACTCGACCTGCTCGATGCCGACCAGTTCGATGCTCTTGTCGTGGGCTCCCAGCAGTCGCCCTATGGCACCTTCCGTCCGAGCGCGGGCCCGAGTGGTCAAGCGTTCTGTGCCGGTGCCAACCTGATGGTGGTCGGCATGATGGCCATGCAGGGCGACTGGGATGGTCTTGATGCCATGATCAAGGGCATGCAAGACATCCTTCGGCGTGCCCAGTACTGCAGCAAGCCGGTGGTCACGGCGCCCTACGCCTTGGTTCTCGGCGGTGGCCTGGAAGTGGCCATGCAGTCGGCAGCGACGGTCACGACCGGCGAGGTCTTCATGGGCCTTGTCGAGGCCGGAATGGGCGTCCTTCCCGCCGGTGGTGGCTGCAAGGAGATGTTGCGACGCTACCTTGGCCCCATCCCGAAGGCGGTCAACGTAGACCCCAACCCTTTCGTGCAGGCAGCCTTCCTCAACATGGGACTCGCCAAGGTGTCCACCTCGGCCGCTGAAGCGCAGAACATGTTGTATCTGCGACCCGAAGACAAGGTGGTCATGGACGCCGACCGGATCTTGGCGGTGGCCAAGCAGACTGCAGTCGGCCTGGCCAACAGTGCCTACCGCGCCCCCACGCCGCTCACCTTCAAGGTGCCGGGCCGGGATGGGGTTGCACCGATCCAGATGCAGCTCAACGACTTCGTGTCGGGCGGCATGGCTTCCGAGCATGATGCACATGTGGCCCTGAAGATTGCGCACGTCCTGTGTGGTGGTGATGTCCCCGCCGGGGCCATTGTGACCGAGCAGGACATTCTCGACCTCGAGCGCGAAGGGTTCCTCTCGCTGCTCGGAACGGAGAAGACCCAGGCTCGAATCATGCACTTCATCCAGACTGGCAAGCCCCTTCGCAACTGACCGCTCCGCCCCCGTCTGGGGGCCACAACTCTTAGAACACGTGAGGCAGATATGTCCCAGAGTCCCCGTGATCCCGTCGTTGTCGCTGCGGTCCGCACCCCGGTGACCAAAGCAAAGAAGGGTGGTTTCAAAGACACCCGCCCCGACGATCTCATGATGGCAGCCATCCGAGGGCTGCTCTCCAAGGTGCCCGACTTCGACACTGCGCAGGTAGATGACGTCGTGATCGGAACCGCTTTCCCCGAAGCCGAACAAGGCCTCAACATCGCCCGCACGGTTGCCCTCGGTGCTGGTCTTCCCGACACCGTGCCTGGGCTCACGATCAACCGCTACTGCTCGAGTGGCTTGCAGTCACTCGCGCAAGCGGCGGCACAGATCCAGGCAGGGTGGATCGACGTGGCGCTCACCGGTGGTGTGGAGTCCATGACCCGCATCCCAATGGGCGGGCAGAAGCCTGCACCGAACCCGGTGTTGATTGCGGAGCGCCCAGACATCTTCGTTACCATGGGTATGACCTCCGAAAACGTGTGCAGCCGGTTCGACGTTTCCCGAGAAGATCAGGATGCATTCGCCGTCCGGTCGCACCAGAAGGCAGCGGCTGCCATCGCGGAAGGCAAGTTCACCGACGAAATCATCCCCGTCGACACCCGAATCTGGAAGAACGGTGGCTGGCACGACGTGACTATCTCCATCGACGATGGTGTGCGGGGAGACTCCAACGCAGCCACGCTCGGGAAGCTTCGGCCGGTCTTCGCCAAGAAGGGCTCGACCACCGCGGGCAATGCGAGCCAGATGTCGGACGGCGCTGCCGCCACACTGGTGATGTCGCGAGGCAAGGCTGAAGAGCTTGGCCTTGAGGCGCTTGGCGTGATGCGCAGCTTCGTGGTGGTGGGCGTCGAGCCGTCCATCATGGGTATCGGGCCGGCGGTCGCGATCCCGAAGGCGGTTGAGAAGGCCGGCATCGCTCTCGACGATGTGGAGGTCTTCGAGATCAACGAGGCCTTTGCCAGCCAGGCGCTCTACTGCGTACGAGAGCTCGGCATTGACCCTGAGCGGGTCAACCCGAATGGCGGGGCCATCGCTCTTGGGCACCCCCTTGGATGCACCGGAGCGAAGCTCACAGCCACCTTGCTTCACGAGATGAAGCGTCGGGGCAGCCGCTACGGTGTGGTGTCGATGTGCATTGGCGGCGGAATGGGGGCTGCGGCGGTCTTCGAACGCGAAGGCTGAGCCACCATCGTCGAACCAGACGCCCCGAGCCGCTTTGGTGGTCTCGGGGCATTTTGTTCTTGTCGGCGGCGAGAATGGGGTGCGAGCAACGACAGGCTTTAATGGGCTACTTTTAGTGATTGGTATGGGTCATTATTTTCCGGCGAGCGCTAAAGCCTCCGGCGATGCCACCCGATGGGGCTGCCACTCTCCCAGCAGCTCAAGGCCCATCACATGGACAGCGAAACCAAGGAAATCATCGACTGCTTCATCGGCGAGAGCCGTGAAGCGATCGCTGAGGTCGAGCCACTCTTGATGGAGCTGGAAGCGGAAGGCGGTACCCCTGACCGGGCGACGGTCGATGCCATCTTCCGCCTGTTTCACAGCATGAAGGGCAGTGCAGGCTTTCTGGAGCTTGTCCATGTCGAAACGGTCACGCATCATGCTGAGACGCTCCTCGACCGGGTGCGCATCCACGGGCACCTTTCCGTGGAAGTGGTCGACCTGCTGTGTCGCGCCCTCGACTTCACCAACGAAGCCCTCGATTGTGTGGAGAGGACTCTCTCCGACGCCAACATGGCTGCGAGCAGTCAGCCCCTGATCGAGCGGATGGAGCGAGTCGCAGGCCTGCCGCCGGGTACCGTGGAGGGCGTCTTGGAGGCTCCCGCAGCGGAGACTCTGTACGGCTTTGAGCTGCCACCGGAGCCGCAGGCTCTAGATGCAGATCGGTCTTCGACTGTGCCTGGACTTGCGCTGGTCTCGCCGAATGTCACACCGCTCAGACCTCCGCTCGATGGGAGGTCGGACCCGATCGAGGACGAGGATGCCGCTCTGGCTGCCACTTTACAGCGGTTCGCTTCGGCGTCTCCCGAGCTCGAACCCAGCCCTCCCACGACCGGCCACATCCTGGCGGAGGCATCACGGTCTGAGCGCACCGCGAAGCAGCGGAGCAGCGGTGCTTCGAATCGGTCACGGCGACGGATGGAATACCTGCGGGTGGATGTTCGGAAGTTGGATGAACTGATGGATCTCATTGGCGAACTCATCATCGCGGAGACTGCGGTCACGCACGGGCCGCAACAGCATCAGCCCGTCGAAGGGCCGTCCAAGGCTGCTGTGCAGCTCAACCGAGTCACGCGGGACCTGCAGGATGTTGCGATGTCTCTGCGGATGGTGCCCATCGGTCCCACCTTCAACAAGATGAAGCGGCTCGTGCGTGACCTTTCCCTGAAGCAGGGAAAGCGGATTCGGTTCGACGTCTCTGGCTCCGACACCGAGGTCGACAAGAGTGTGGTGGAAGCGATCGCCGACCCTTTGATGCACCTGCTTCGAAATGCGATCGACCATGGGATCGAGCCGGAAGTCTCTCGGCTGGTGGTGGACAAGCAGGCCACGGGTGTGATCCGTCTCACTGCGCGTCAGCAGGCGGGCGAGATTCGCGTCACGGTTCAAGACGACGGCCGAGGACTCGAGCGCAGACACATTCTGCGCAAGGCCATCGACGCCGGACTGGTTCGTGATGGGGGGGACGACCTCTCCGACAGTGATGTGTTTCGGCTGATCTTCGAGCCAGGCTTTTCGACCGCCCCAGCTGTGACGGACATCTCGGGTCGCGGTGTGGGAATGGATGTGGTGCGCAGAAATATTGAAGCGGTGAAGGGACGTGTCGACATCTCAAGCATCCCTGGGCAGGGGACCACCGTGACCATTCGGATCCCACTCACGCTTGCGATCATCGAAGGAATGCTCGTGCGAGTGGGTTCGACACGGCTCACCATACCGATGCTGTCCATCCTCGAGACTGTGGTGGTCGGACCGGCCGACATCACGCGCCTCACAAATGGCGTGGAAGTGGCGCGCATTCGTGGCCAGATGCTGCCGGTGTTTCGCATTCACCAGTTCTACGAGATTGAGCCGGACTCCACGAACATCCACGAAGGTTTGCTTGTGGTGGTGGAAGATGGCGACGACCGATTGTGTCTCCTGGTCGACGAGCTGGTTGGGCAGCGCCAGACCGTCATCAAGCCTCTCAGCGGCTATCTCGGCCATGTTCGTGGCCTCGCCGGGTGCACGGTGCTCGGCGATGGCTCCATCAGTCTCATTATCGACGTTGCCAAGCTCATTGTGGACACCCGTGCGAGCACGGCGGCCTGAATCTGCGGGGCGACGTTTCTGGCGTCTGCCTTCTTGCCCTCTCGTCGCTGCTCGTTGGTTGAGCGAAGACGCAAACTGGAGATCGAATGTCGGACGGACATCCCATCGAATCCATTCCAGACGAGCTCGAGTCGTCGGATCTCAACAAGTACCTCACCTTTGTGCTGGGCAAGGTGTACTACGGACTGGACATCCAACACGTCCGAGAAATTATCGGAATGCAACAGGTCACCCTGGTTCCCGACGTGCCGCCCTTCATCAAGGGTGTGATCAACCTGCGCGGAAAAGTGATTCCCGTGATGGATGTGCGCAGGCGGTTCCGCATGGACAGTCGACCGTATGATGAACGCACGTGCATTGTCGTGATCCATGTTGGCGACTGGTTGGTCGGGCTGGTGGTCGACACGGTCAGCGAGGTCCTCGACATTCCAAAGTGCGACATCGAGCCTCCTCCCGAGGCCTTTGGGTTTGGTCATCGCCAGGAGCACTTCATCGCAGGAATGGGCAAGGTCGGTGACGAGGTTCGAATGTTGCTCGACGCCCGGAAGCTGCTGGGCTGTTCCAACGCGCCCCAAATGGAGGCCTGAATGTCTACGACCGATTCGAGCGCTTCTGTAGAGCGAAACGTACGCGTGCTTGGCGGTTCCAATGCACAATCTCAGAGTGAGATAGCAACCGCCATCCAACAAATTCATGGGGTGAACCGTGCACTCCGCTCCGGACGCGGGACCTCCCGGCTGCCAGTCGCCTCAGGCGAGCTGGGCTCGCTTTATGCGGCCATCAACGATGCGCTGGATGCTGAGCAACCTCGACTCCAGGTACTGATCGATGCTCTGGACGGCTTGGAGAAAGGCGATCTCACGCGAAGCACGAGCAGTGGTGCTCGAGGTGAAGTCGGTCGCATCGAGTCGAAATTGGGCGCTTCTCTCGACTCCTTGAGCGACACCCTTCGACGAGTCCATGACTCGACAGACCGAATCGCTTCTGGGAGCGCCCAGGTGGCATCGGCATCGGTGTCGTTGTCGCACGGCGCGACCCGTCAGGCGGCCGCCATCGAGCAGATTGCAGCGTCGATGGATGAAATGACCTCTCAGACCACCCGCAACGCCCAGAATGCCACCGAAGCCAACCGGCTGTCGGTGCAGGCCAGCAGTCTTGCCACCAGCGGCGATGCTCAGATGCAGGCGATGTTGGGCGCGATGTCTGAGATCGAAGAGGCGAGTCGGAGCATCAGCAAGATCATCAAAGTGATCGACGAGATCGCTTTTCAGACCAATCTTTTGGCACTGAACGCAGCGGTCGAAGCGGCGCGTGCAGGTGTGCACGGGCGTGGGTTCGCGGTGGTGGCAGAGGAGGTGCGAAACCTTGCCGCGCGGTCAGCGAAGGCGGCCAAGGAGACCACCTCACTCATTGAGGGAACGGTGAAGAAGGTCTCGCAAGGGATGCAGATCGCGAACGATACTGCTGGTGCGCTTGCTGAGATCGTTGGGAGCGTGGATCAGGTGAGCGAGCTGGTGGCACAGATTGCGGTCGCCTCCAGCGAACAAGCGGAAGGCATCATTCAGGTCAACGACGGCCTGCGGCAGGTCGACCAGGTCACCCAGCAAACCACGGTGGGCGCGGAACAGGGCGTTGCTGCAAGCGAGACCTTGTCCGAGCAGGCGTCTTCACTGATGGGGATCCTGGATGGGTTCCGGCTCCGCGAACCCATCCATGCTGCGGAGGATGCCTTGCTCTCGGAAATACCGCCCGAGCTGATTGCTGCATTCCAGTCTTTTCTCGCTTCTGGTGCTGGTTCGGTAGATACGAAAGTCAAACGTGCCAGGGAAGAAAGGAAGGAACGGAGTGTGCTCGATCCGCGGAGCATCATCAGTCTAGATGATGCAGAGTTTGGTCGATATTGAGCTGCCCTATTCTTGGAACCATGACCCCGGAGCAGACGGATGGGAATCGAACCGCAGGTCTTTACTGCTGATCCGAGCCTCGTTGTAGACATGGCCATTTCGACGGCTGAGTTTCAGACTGTCGCCGGGCTGGTGGCACGCAACTTCGGGATTCATCTAGCGGATGGGAAGAAGGCCATGATGGGCTGTCGGTTGGTCAAGGAGGTCCGGCGCTCGGGTTGTCGCAGCTTCGCGGAGTTCTACCGTGAGTTCCTTGTGGATCCCTCCCCCGAGACGCTGTCGATGTTGGCCAATGCATTGTCCACCAATCACACCTACTTTAACCGTGAGTCGAATCACTTCTGGATGTTTCGGGACGAGGTGCTCCCCGAGGTCCTACGGCAACAGGAGCGACTGGGGAGACGGGACTTGCGGGTTTGGTGCGCTGCGGCATCCACCGGCGAAGAACCATACACGCTGGCCATGTTGATTCGGGATGCGCTCCTGGCTCGTGGGCCTGGCTGGCGAGGAGGGCTGCTGGCGACCGACCTTTCGCATGAGGCCCTGCAGACCGCGCGCCGCGGTATTTACCCTGCAGCAGATGCTTTGGAGCTTCCCAACACAATGTATCGACGCTATTTTCGAGAGCTTCCCAGTGGCGATGCAGCCATCATCCCTGAGCTGAAGGCCGACGTGGTGTTTCGACGGTTCAACCTGATGAACACGGTCTACCCATTTCGGGAGCCGTTTCAGGTGGTGTTTTGTCGCAACGTGATGATCTACTTTGAAGAGCCGATCAAGCGTCAGGTGGTACAGCGAATTTACGATGTTACCGCGCCGGGCGGGTGGCTGTTCGTGGGGCATGCCGAGACCGTGACGGGTCTGGGCTCCGAGTTTCGTGCGGTCCGACCTGGGGTCTATCGGAGGGTGGGATGATGCCTCGACGTCCGATTCGGGTGTTGGTTGTGGATGACTCCGCGGTTGTTCGAACCATTCTTCGGGAAGGGCTCACCGCCGACGAGCGCATCGAGGTGGTGGGAACGGCGCGAGATGCCTTTGATGCCCGCGACCAGATTGTTCGCCTTCGCCCCGATGTCATGACCTTGGACATCGAGATGCCTCGAATGGACGGAGTAGACTTTCTTAGAAGGCTGATGCCGCAGTTTCCGCTCCCTGTGGTGATGGTGAGCTCCACGTCGGAGCATGGCCGAGCCACAACCATGGATGCGCTTCAAGCCGGTGCGGTGGACTTTGTGGCCAAGCCCAATCGGGCGATGTCGACAGGTGTGGACCGCATGCTGCGCGAGCTTCGTACCAAGGTCAAGATTGCCAGTACGGCGAATGTGGCTCACTGGAAGGTGGAGCGAGCGTGGCCGCAAACGCACCGAACGAGTCGCTTCAGGCAAGGTTCCATCGTCGTTATTGGTGCGAGCACGGGGGGGACTGAGGCAATTCGGACTGTGTTGATGCAACTCCCGCCGGACTTTCCGCCAGTGCTGATTGTGCAACACATGCCGCCTCGATTCACGAAGACGTTTGCGAGCCTACTCAATGACGACTCGCCGCTTCGTGTGAGAGAGTCGGAAGACGGTGCCGTACTGAATCCCGGGTGCGCCCTGGTGGCTCCGGGAGGACAGCAGGTGCGCGTGGTGGGTCGTGGCGGCTCGTTTTGTGTCCAATACGCAGGAACGAAGAAGGTAAACGGCCACTGTCCGAGCGTGGACGTGATGATGTGGTCGGCAGCCAAGGCTGTGGGCCGCGACTGTGTGGGCGTACTGCTCACGGGTATGGGCGCCGATGGAGCGCGAGGTCTGCTTGCTATCCGTCAGGCTGGTGGCACCACAGTCGCACAGGATGAAGCCACCTCGGTGGTGTATGGGATGCCGCGGGAGGCTTATGCGGTGGGTGGCGTGGATTTCGTGCGGCCGATTGAACGGGTGGCTGAACAGCTCCTCGACAGTGTCTCGGTGAACTGAGTGGGCACAATTCTCCTTGGCATCGGAGCAATCGAGGCGTCATGCCAACCCAGCGATACGCTCCTGGCCATGGCGCTGGGGTCCTGCGTTGCGGTGGTGGTGCACGACCCTGTTTCCAGGGTGACCGGGATGGCACATGTGGCGCTGCCGTCCTGCGGAGGAGAGAACAGTCGCGATCTATGGCCAGGATATTATGCAGACACGGCGATACCTCGTTTGGTACGGGAGCTAGAGCGTGTGCGGGGAGGTCGAGTCGGCGGGAGACTCTCTGTAAAGCTGGTTGGTGGCGCTTCTATCGTCGGTGGGCTCTCGGGAATGAATATCGGAAAACGGAACGTGCTGGGTGTAAGGCGTGCACTCAAGTCGGCTGGACTCAGGGCCATGGTGGAGGAGGTCGGCGGCTCGGTGAGCCGAACCGTGCGGGTACGGGTGCTGGATGCACAGACCACTGTGACAACGCCGGAGCGGGAGGAACGGGTGTTATGAGGCGTCGGGATGTTGGTCATAGGTTGTGACGATGTCTTGTATTGGGTATGTTTCGGATTGATACGGGCGGTGTCGTACGTTCGTTCCGTGTGAGCGATTCGAGAAGGGGTGGGCATCGACGATCGGTTCGAAGTCCCGGTCGAGCCAGCCGCAACACGCTACACCGTGACATGTCTTGGACCCGTCGCCTGCCCGCTGGAGATCTCCTTGTCGATCTTCGACCCGCCGAGCCACCGCGAGTGGTTTCTGGAAGCGTGTTCGAAGAAGTTGCTCAAGACCTACGCACGGTAGAGCTCGTACCGCAGATGCGGGTCTGGGTCATGCACGACGCCGCGGTGGAGTGGTGTGCGGACCCGGCGCAGTTGGAGCGTGGTTTTCGGGCGTGGCTCACGGCGGGCGCCGCGGGCCGGATGGCGCTTGGCTGATGAGGTCGCATGCACATGAGCATCAGAGCATGCAACACCCATGGTGTCTTTAGACGCCATAAT
>CAJWOS010000206.1 GCA_913044235.1 uncultured Pseudomonadota bacterium | reverse complement strand
CACAACCCTACCAACCCCCAGTGGTTTGACCGCGACCGGTTTGTGCTGTCCAACGGCCACGGCTCGATGCTGCTGTACGCGCTGCTGCACCTCACGGGCTACGACCTGCCGATTGGCGAGCTGAAGAACTTCCGCCAGCTGCACAGCAAGACGCCCGGCCACCCCGAGAACTTCGAGACGGAGGGCGTGGAGGTGACGACGGGCCCGCTGGGGACCGGCATCTGCAACGCCGTTGGCATGGCCGCCGCGGAGAAGCACCTCGCCGCCCGCTTCAACAAGCCGGACTGCGAGCCCATCGTTGACCACTACACCTACTGCATCATGGGCGACGGCTGCAACATGGAGGGCGTCTCGAACGAGGCCTGCTCCCTGGCGGGCCACTGGGGCCTGGGCAAGCTCATCGCCTTCTACGACGACAACCACATCTCAATCGACGGGCACACGGACATCTCCTTCACCGAGGACGTGTGCGCGCGCTACGAGGCGCTCGGGTGGCACACGATCCACGTCGAGAACGGCAACACCGACTACGACGCGATCCGCAAGGCGGTCGAGGACGCCCTCGCGGCCGCCCAGGTGCTGCAGCTCGGCTCGGGCCTCGCGGTCAACGTGATCCTGATGCGCTTGCTCGGCGTGGATGGCTACGGGGTCTACGGCGACGTGCTCACCCTGGTGGGTCTCAGCGCGTTCGGGGCCACCTTGGGGATGTTCAACCTGATCAACCGAGCGCTGACCCGCGCACCCGAGTGCACCGGCGAGCTCGTGGGAACCGTCCTCGCCGCGGTGGGTGGGTTGTTACTGCTCACGGCTTCCCTTGTGGCGGGCTGGGCCGCCTGGATGGACAGGCGACCCGAGGTCATCACGGCGACCGGCCTCGCCGCCACCGCACCCGCCCTGCAGTCTCTCGGCAGCATTCCAGAGGCGGCCTGCCATGCCCACCAGCGGATGACTCTGAGCAAGCCGACCGCACCCGCGGCGTGCCCATGGCCGCTGGGCTCAACCTTGTGGCCTACCTGCTCGTGATCCCCACCTGGGGTGCCAGCCGTCGGTACGACCATCTATGCACTCACGGGAGGGTTGCTTGGCGCCTGGCATCCACGGGACCTGCAGCGGCTCCGTCGGGTGTAGTGCCCAACGACACGTCCCGGATCCGCTGCGCGAGCTCCTTCGTAAATGCTGCGGCCGCCTCCGGTTGGAGGTGGTCTACGGTCGACTCGAGGGCATCGAATGCCACCCCGCCGAAGCGAGGAACAAAGTGCACCTGCGCAGGAGCGAGCACCGCTTCCAGCGCCGTCTCCACGGATTTCACCCGAGCATCCATGCCGGGCTCGACCTCTTCCCAGACCGGCGCATGCACCACGTAGAGGTCGATGCCCTCCGCTCGACATCGCTGCCCCAGCATCGAAAGGGCCCGTGCGTTGTCCGCGGAAACTCCAGGATGGGGAGCGTGGAGCGCCGCCGTAAAGGCTTCTGCATCCCGCCGAAGCTGCACCGCATCTGGCGTGCGACTTCGCACCCAGCCGGATGCATCCATCGAAAATCGCAGTCCATCGGGAAGCGCCCTGCCGAAGAGGGTGCTCACGAGGCTTCCCGACTCCGCGTAGAGCGGCAGATACCGGCTCAGCGTAAAGGTGCGCCAAGCGTGCCAAGACCATCGCGGCCAGGGCTGCGTCTGTCCCCGCCAAGCCGAGAGCCCCGGCACCTGACCGACCAGCGCGGGATCCACCGCTCGGTCCCACACATCGACCGTGTGCATCACCATCACCGCACCCGGAGCCTCGAACCGCGCCAGATACCGGTCGAGCATCCAGATGTCGCCCATGGCACCCAAACCAGCCACTGTGGCGAGGTTCCACATCCCACCCGACGCCTCTTGGGACCAAACGTCGGGCCGGACCCCATGGGCCGCACTCGAGTCTCCCAGAACCAACCAGTCTGCCGGGCCTGTCTTCCCATCGACCAGGCTGAACTTCGCTTCCAACAGCCGATGACTCCAGTTCGGACCCCTCGACTGCAGAAGATGCTCCGCACCCACATTCGAGATCGTGGCCAACAGCAGGCAGAGAAATACGATTCTTCGCAGCCGACGCCATGAAGATGGGTGCATGTGCTCGTCGGGAAGCGGAAGCCGAGTCAAACCCCATCCGTCGCCAGAGTCCAGCACATCGTATCCATCTGCGGAAGCCATCGGATCAGGCTTCTGCACGATTGCTGTGCGCTGTCCAGCTCGGGCCAGCCGCTGCAGGCTCTCGCATGGCCCCCATTGGCTTGGAGAGCACGAGGGTTCCACCGAATCCGCGTCCAGCTCGGAGGACTGCAGATACGTCACGAAATGTCTTCGAAGAGTGTTAAAAGTCGAGGGGACGCGGGCCGCATCGTCGTCCCAACTCGAAGGAACGGAATCTCACCGATGGACTTCCTGCTCTTCGCACAGGCCAGCTTGCCCGTCCTGAGTCAAGACGACACCGCACTGCTGGTGGTCGCCGCATTGCTGTGTTTCTGGCTCTGGATGCTGGTTCGACGTCGCGAGGAAGAGACCCAGTTCAAGCGCCCTACGCCGCTCAGCCTCAACGAGCTCGGGCGCATGGTGTTCCAAGCCGCACGCAGCCAAGATCAGCGCACATGGCGCGCTTTGTTCTTGAATGGTGCCGAAGCGGCCAACAAGATGGGCGAACGCGCCGACGGGTGGCTCGAAGAGCACAGCATGATCCGCCTTGCCGAGCTGCTCGATGCCATCGGACAATGCATCCCACCCAAGGCAATTTACCTCGGCTGCGAGCAGCAGGCTGACGGGCGATGCGCCCTCAAGCTCCGCAAGCATGAAGGCGAAGAGTTCCTGGTCGCCGTCGGACGGGCCGAAAAGGTTGGCGCCGCATGGCGGCTGGTGGCAGTGGGCTGACCATTTTGGGCGAAATGGGAACAACCCCCTTCTTCGACGGGTCTCCAGAGCGCAGGCAGGTACCGCGGGTCCAACGGACCTGGGGGTGAGGGGGCCCGCGGTGCTCTGCTGTCCCATCAGGAGCCGTGTCGAGCCTGCACCGGCTTCATCGCTCCCCCCGTCGCAGCCGAAGGTTAGGTTCCAAGCGACGCGTCTCTCTCTCTCGGGGCGCCCGGATGTTCGTTGCCGCAGCCTTCCCACCTTGTGCTTTCGGCCTCCCGTGGGGCTGTCTTTCAGCTCGACGAAGATGGCCATTTCATCGCCTTGCCCACCCCCACCGGGCAGCCCATCTTCGGCGTAACGTCCCACCACATCACCGTATTTGCGGCCTTCTCCCAGCCGAGCACAATCTCCGGGGCTCGAGCTCGGCTGGCCGCCGAACCCACTGCAGCGCCCGTCGACCCCTTGATCGACGACCTCCTGAACTGGGGGCTGCTCACCGTAGAGGGCACGGCGAGAGGGCATCAGGGCGGCTTCGGACACATCGAAGCCCACCTTCCGATGCTGGCCGACACGCGGCGTGTCCACGCCTATGCCGACGCCATTCGGGCCCATGCTCCCGGTCGAACCGTGGCAGAGCTGGGCTGCGGCACCGGCATTCTCAGTCTGCTCGCCGCAGAGGCGGGTGCCGAATGGGTCTGGGCAGTCGAAGAATCCGACATCGCCAACGTGGCCGACGAAGTGCTGCATGCACATCGGCGGCGCGGGACCGTTCGAGTCGAGCGCGCCAACAGCTTCGATGTCGCCCCTTCTGGGCCAGTCGACCTGCTGATTCACGAGCTGTTCGGTGTGGACCCTCTCGAAGAAAATATCCTGCGCATCATCGAGGATGCCCGTGAGCGATGGCTGAAGCCTGGAGGGCGCCTTCTCCCCATGGGCTTTGCCATTCGTGCTTGTGCGGTGGGCGGCCCCCGATGGCGCCACGGGTCGGAGTCCCGACAACGGGTCCGAAGACTGGCTGACGAGCTCAAGATTGACCTCGACCCGGTCCTTCGAGCCAGCGAGAAGACACCCATTCGGCGAATCGACCCGCCCACCATCCAGCCCACCAACGAAGAGTGTCTCTCGGAGCCCATCACACTGCTCGAGGTCGATTTCCGGTCTGCAGCCATGGCACCAGGGCGCGCTGATCACACCGCCGTGATTCGCCACGAGGGAGATGTGGGAGCCATCCTGGTGTGGTTCGAGATTCAGCTCGACGAGACCCGCTCCCTCGCTGCATCCCCTTTTTCCGAGCCGACCCACTGGCAGTGGCAGGTCTGGGACCTCCCCGAGACGATCTCCGTGGCCCCCACTCGACCCGTCACCGTTCGCGTCGAACTGCGCACGACCGAGGGCTGCCCCCAGATCGAAGTGGTCGATGTGCGCGCCGGCTGAGTCGCAGGAGGCCCTCGTCGCACCCACTACCGACGAGTCACACAGGACGATCTTCCCGTCGCAGCCATTCCGATGACCGACAGGAGGCGAAGGGATTCAGAGCGCCCAGCAGACCTGTAATTCAGTCGACCGCGCCCCCCGGCGGAGGTTGACCCCGGCCAGCTGGCGCTCTGACCTCAAAAGTGTACGACACAAGGCGTCACATCGACGCCTTATTTGTCTCCAATTGTTGCTACCTCTTCGTTCAGATTCCATGAAAACGGCGTCGCCCAGGAGATTCATAAATTCGGATCTCTTGTGAAGAGTCCGCGATTCCTCCGAGGCGCACGTTGGCGCATTTTTTTGATTCGAACGTCTATCGGCCATCATCAGACAACAACAGGTCATGGAACCCCCCACCCGAGGCACCCACATGCGCTACGACGTCTGCGTGCCAACACGGAGGCTCTGTTGACCCGTTCATCCCGCACAGCACTGATCACCGGCGCCGGAAGTGGACTGGGCCGAGCGGTCGCGCTCCGCCTCGCTCAGGACGGCTGCACTGTCCTCGTGACCGACGTGAAATCGGAGCGCGCAGAGTCCGTTGCCCGAGAGCTCCAGGCGATGGGCGCGACTGCCCAGGCACATGCACTGGATGTACGGGACTGGGAGGCCTGGCGGTCGCTCCATGCCACGGTAGGCCACGTCGACATCCTGGTCAACAATGCAGGAGTGGCCGACGTGGGCCGCCTGGTCGACACCGACCCCGACCAATGGGCCCGACAAATCAACATCAACCTGATGGGGGTCATCCGAGGTTGTCGCACCTTCGTTCCGGGCATGGTGCAAAGCGGCTCTGGGCATGTGATCAACATCGCCAGCCTCGCTGGACTCGCGCTCGCCCCTGGGATGATCAGCTACAACACCGCCAAGGCAGCGGTTGTCGCATTCAGCGAGTCTCTCCGACTCGAGGTCGCCCTCGATGGCGTGGGGGTCAGCGTCTGCTGTCCGGCATTCTTTCGCACCAACCTCACGGACTCGATGCACTCCGCGTCTCCGGCGGTGGTCGAGCGCGTGCACAAGTGGATGGACACCTCGGGGATCACCGCAGACGATGTGGCACAGGCTTGCGCCGACGCCATCGCGCAGGACCGCTTTCTGGTGCTCACCCATCCGGGCACCTGGAAGTACTGGCTGCTCAAGCGAATCTGGCCGGAGCGCTACCGCAGCCAGCTTCTGGCCCGGGAGCGCCAGCGCCGTGCCCGCCGCGCCATTCGGGACTGATGCGAGGCCCGATACCCCTCGCATCCGCGCAGTAGCCCCGTGCTCAGCCGGTCTACGCAACACTCACCACCGCCTCAAGTCGCACCCATCGGTGTAAGTCAGCAGCATGGCCATCCACCGTTCTGCGGTCACTGGAGCCAACGGTCCCACCTCTTAGACGCGCACCTGACTGGTCGGTGGCACGAGCAGCCAGTAGTCTGGCGGCGATGAAGCGCTCCCTTCCCGTGACCATCGCTGCGACCTTCCTGTTGGCCCTCCTCGGCTTCGGTCTGTTGCAGGCCGCCGATCCGCGGCTCGCCGACTATGACTCCTGGTTCCACATTCGGTACGCTTGGCTGCTGCGTCATCGCGGTCCCTGGATGGCATTTGACTGGATGCCGCACACCTTCTTCGCAGAAGGGTGGGTCGACCACCAGTGGCTCTACCATCTGCTCCTCATCCCCTTCACATTCGTGGACGATCTGCGGGTTGGCGCCAAGGCCAGCGCTGCGGTCTTCTCTGCCGGCGCAGTGGCCGCCTTCGCAGCAGTCCTGCATCACCGCAAGGTGGCCTGGCCCGTGCTTTGGGCGGCCGTTTTGCTCGCTGGCAGTCGCTTCCTGATGGTTCGCCTGATGATGCCCCGCACCCAGGCGCTGTCACTGGCTTTCCTTCTCGTGGGCTGGTGGCTGGCTACCGAGCATCGACATCGCGCGCTCGCCGTCGTTGGCTTCTTCTACGGCTGGACCTACCATGTGGCCGCCATGCTGGTGCCGACAGCGCTCGCAACCACCCTGCCGGCCCAGGCCACCCCCTTGCGAAGGCGAAGCATCGTCGTGGGCGTGGCAGCCGCTGCGGTCGCCGTTGGCCTGTTCTGCACGCCCTACATGCCTCGCTCGGCGGAGTACTTCTGGCTCCACGTGGTGGAGAAGGTCGCCAACCAGCGTCAACTGGAAGTCGGTGCCGAGTGGTTTCCAATCCAGACCCGTCTTTGGCTACTCCACATGGCACCCGCACTCGCCGTGGGAATCGCCACGGTCGCAGCAGCGTTGGTGCGCGGTACGCGGGCAGAGCGCGACACTCTCTCCGCCGGCATTCTCGCTTTGGGATGGGGGCTTCTCGCTCTCTGGAGTCAAAAGTGGATCGAGATGGCAGTACCCTTCGGGCTCCTCTTCACCGCCCTGCTGTGGCGTGATGTCGGAATCCGACCGCACTGGCTGTTGTGGGCCCCCCTGGTGGCAATCTGGAACGGATCTCAAGCGGTCGACCACGTGCGCACGACCGTTCCCGATCACACCCGACTCGCGGCCATCGGGGCGATGCTGCAGGCAGACCCCGGGCCGGTCTTCCATCCAGACTGGACCGACTTCTCTGAGCTCTTCCACTACGCGCCGGACTGCACCTTCACGGTGGGACTCGATCCCACCTTCCTCGCAGCAGCGGATCCAGCGCGCTACCGTCTGATGAATGGCGTCCTGAAGGGTCAGGTCACCGATATTTCCGGTGCCTCGACCGCCGCTTGGGGTGCAAAATGGGTGGTCCTCACCGACCCCACACTCGCCGACATCGCGGCGCGGGACCCCGGACTCACCCTACACCACCAAGATGGTGCGGCGACCCTCTGGCGGGTGCATCCTCCCGACACCCCGTGAACCTCGCCGTCCAGTCTCCTTACAGAACCGATTAAGCCCCGACCAAAACACCGCTCCGAGAGTCCGCCTTGCGCATCGTCCGCCCCGTCGTCCAGACCGTCTCCGACGTCACCGGCCGGGTGCGTGATCTCAATCGACTCCAAGAGGTCGCTCGCATTCTCGCCGGTCACGGCCTGGGGATGGTAGTGGCCGGGATCGACCTGCCCGGCACACGCGACCTCGGCCGCACCTTTGCGTCCACCCCCGCTCGTCTCAAGCGAGCCATCGAAGAGCTGGGGCCCACCTTCGTCAAGCTCGGTCAGGTGCTCTCCACGCGACCCGACCTGCTGCCGTCGGCCTACATCGACGCCCTCCAAGAGCTTCAAGACGACGTCGACCCGCTGCCTTGGGAAGCAGTGAAAAAGAAGCTCGACAAGGACTTGGGAGAAGACTGGGCTCACCACTTCGCGTGGTTCGACAACAAGCCACTCGCAACCGCGTCGATTGCCCAGGTGCACCGCGGCCGACTCGAAGACGGAACCGATGTGGTCCTCAAGGTGCAGAGACCCGGAATCGGACGGAAGATTCGATCCGACCTCAACATCCTGCAGTTCCTCGCGAAGCGGGCCCTGGTGGAGTACCCCGAGTCGCGGGCGTTCGATCCGGTAGGCGTCGTGGCGGAGTTCGAGCACTCGATCCTGGGCGAGCTCGACTTCGCGCTCGAAGTCAAAAATATGGACCGCGTGCGGCAGAACTTCACCGACACGTCCTTTGTAAAGGTGCCGGCGATCTACCCCACGGTGTGCTGCAAGACGGTGCTCTGCATGGAGTTCCTCGACGGCATCAAGATGCGCGACGCCCGCTCCGAGGGCTGTGACATGCCGCTGCTCGGTGAGCGCTACCTCACCGCCGCCTACGACATGCTCTTCCGGCACGGCCTCTTTCACGGCGACCTGCATCCAGGCAACGTGGTGGTGCTGCCCGGAGAAGTGATCGGACTGCTCGACTTCGGCATGGTCGGGCGGATGACCCCGGAGATGCGCCACAACATCATCTCCATCATCTTCGCCCTGCAACGCGGCGACTATCGCACCATCGCCCGGCTCTTCTACGACATCGCCATCAAGGAAGAGCGGGTCGACTTCCAGGCGGTCGAGACGGCCACCATCGACATCATGGAACGGCACTGGACCGGCCACTCTGTACGCGACATGCAGCTCGGCCCTTTCGTGGTGGATCTCGCTTCCGCAGCCGCCCGACATGGCGCCCGGGTACCGCGGGCCTACACGATGTTCTTCAAGGCGATCCTCACGAGCGAGGGCCTTGCCAAGACCCTCATCGAGGAGGTCGACCCCATCGCCGCTGCCGAGCCCTACATCCGAGACCACCTGCGCGAGACCTTCGGTGAGGAGCGCATCAAGCAGGATGCATTCTACCACTTCGTGACCCTCTCCACCCTCGCCCGTCGCCTCCCCACGGTGGCCAGCCAGCTCCTCGACGACATCGAGCGGCAGCAGCTTCGCTTCGAAGTGAGCGACCCGAACCGGTTCGAGCAGCTCCAGCGCCAGGACAGCATGGTGAACCGACTCGTGCTCACCGCGCTCACCATCTCGGCGTTCGGATGTGGCACTGCGCTGCTCGTGGGTGGCACGCTGTCGCTTGTGCAGCTGGTGCTCGCGGTGTTGTTCTACTTGGTGGGCGGCGGACTCTTTGCCATGACTGCTGCCCTGGTGGCCCGCAGCCGCTTCTGACTCCTTCAGCGTATGGGGCGCTATCGCGCTTCGCTCGCCGCCCGTCGTTCTGCCAAGACTGCGACGACAACTGCTTGTACAGCCCCCTTGTCGAGGCCTCTCAGGTGGTGCAGTAGCTCCGACGAGCAGTACTGCAGACCCACGCGCGTGAGACCAGGCAGGTCGAGCGGAAGGGTGAGGTCTCCCCGATAGAGCGCCCGCAGGAGCGTTTTGAGGGCCTTGTCATCAACCGGGACCAGAGCGCGGCCAGGGGCCAGAGGATTGTGGGGGCGCATGTCGGCTCCTTGTGGGACCGGGTGCTTATCCATCTGGAGCGCCCCGGACAGCCACAACGCGCTGTGCACGGTGCGACGCCGGGCGCCAGACGTTACCGCGTCTGCATCGGAGGTCCGTGGTGTCGACGGTCGATTCAATCGTGGATGTGGTGGTCCTCGGCGGAGGTCACGCCGAACGTCGCCTACCGAGGCCTCGGCGACGACTGAAAAGTTGAAAGATTTGCCCTCGCGCGCGGCCCAAGGCCGACGCGACGCGCCCCAATTCGCATGAGAAATCCCCTGAAAATCCCGCCTGTGGTCCTGTAAGAAGAGACATGTTACTTTTAAGCGCCGCGCGGATCCCGCTGCCCGCCGTGCGTCTCCGCCCACTTCTCGAGGTACTGCGGCCGGTAGCCCCAGGGATAGGTAGTCTTCGCGTTCTCCGTCACGTAGGGCGCGTTCGAATCTCCTGACCGCAGCAGGCGCCAGGCGTCGCCCTTCGCGTCGCGGGCGAAGACGTAGGCGCCGCACGGGGCGAACTTCAAATCTACCGTAAGCTCAACGCCAAGCAGGCGCGACACCAGTGCAACGGAGGCGGCGTGCGACGTCAGCACGACCGTCGACCGCCCTCGTCCTAGCTCGGCGTCGAGGAGCTCCATCAGCGAGAACTCCGTCGCGGCCATGCGCTCCAGATATCCCAACGGCCACGTCTCCTCGTCGTCGCCGGTGTACGGGTCGGCCCGGTCAACAAGCCGAGGAAAATACTGGAAGCGCTCGGCGTAGGGCGCCACGTTCCGCGGATGATGCAGGACCTCCGCGATCTCCGGATACAGCTCCAGCGGCACGTCCAACGCGTCGCAGAGCGGCGTGATCGTCTGTAGGCACCGCAAATACGGCGACGCGAGCACGCGCACCGTGCCGCCTCGCCGTTTAAGTGTTGCGGCCGCGGCGGCGCCGAGCTGCCGCGCCTGGCGGTGCCCGAGCGTTGATAAAGGAGGGTCGCGCGGGTAGCGTCCGAGGGCCTGGATGCGGTCCTTCCACGAAGGGTTCGCGTAGTCGTGGCGGTCGCCGTGCCGCACGAGCACGAGCCACTGCGCCTCGTTGCCCTCGGCACCGAGCGCTTCCTTTTTGGATTTATAAATGCCCAGCGCCGCTATTACGACTCCCGCGACGGCCGTGGCGAGGACGGTCGGCCACTGGCGCTCCATGGTGCGGCTGCCTGTGCAGGCTGCAGCTGACGTGTGGCCGCCCGCGCGCGTTTTTGCGGCACGTTTCGCAGCGGTTTGCGCGCTCTCGATACGTTTTGGCACGTTCGGCTAACTCCGCGAGCTGTCCGCGTCTCGCACGGCGCACAGTGCTATTTGCTAGCTCCACTTGGCAAGGAGAGCTCCTGTGTTTTTTGCCTGTGGACGCGCGAATAGATCGTGCAAGCAGCTTGTGGGTTGCTCGCGCGGCTGTTTGAATCTGTGACTCGTCGTAGCGTGAAACTTGGCATCGGTTACGCCGTCGCGCAGCACTCCACCAGTTGGCGCACCAAGCATATGATGATCACACTAAAACTGCTCGCATGCATCGCATCGGTGCACGCCCTGACGCCGCCGAAATCGCACGCCGCGCCGACGCCGTCGGTGCGACGACGGACAGCAATTCGGGTGCGCGGCGGCGACAACGCGACGGATGCACTACGCGTCCGCGGCGGAACTGGCAAGAAGCCAAAGAAGCGGAGGAAGAGAGGGGCGCGTCGATGGCCTACCTACGGTAGGAGTCGCGACAGGTCTCGCCGCGACACGCCGAAGGCCGAGGAGCCCCCTGTCGTCGAAACGCCGGTGGCCAAGGATTTCAACCAGCTCAAGGAAGTGCCGCAGGGCTGGATCGACCGCACGATCAATTTCCTCGAGGCGCCGGTCACGGAGTTGTTGATCGGCGCCACGGCCGTGTCGTTGAGTTTAATGGAGATCCAACGTCAAATTATTGAATTGGGCACGCGGGAAGCCGACTACTCCGTGCTGTTCCTCGCGGCGACGCGGATGCTCAAGGCATTCCTCGCTGTATTGCGCTCGACGCGCATGGCGCTGCGCGGCTACAAGTCCTACGCGGTCATCAAGAAGGGGGAAAACGTCTACCTCAAGAAGATCCCCGCGACGGACGACGACGCCGGTGTTGTGTAATACATAGTTCTAGTTTATGCTGCCGCCTTCTTCTTCGAC